>NZ_JBEZKW010000037.1:64964-78410 GCF_040651795.1 Streptomyces sp. NPDC048361 | reverse complement strand
CCCGCTCTGACCCCGCCCGCGCCGCATCCCCCGGGGGCCAACCCCCGGACCCCCGGCCGCACATCCTGCCTGTCCCGCCGCCCCGAATGATGAGGCCATGCGCAGCTACAGCCCCGATCTGACCCCGCCCTGGAAGAAGAAGCAGGCGCCTGTTCCCGAGGTTCCCGCCGAGACCGATCTCGTCGTCGAGGAGGTCTCCTCGGGGTTCTGTGGGGCCGTGATCCGCTGCGAGAAGACGGCGCAGGGGCCGACGGTCACCCTGGAGGACCGCTTCGGCAAGCACCGGGTCTTCCCGATGGAGCCGCGCGGCTTCCTCCTGGAGGGCCGGGTCGTGACGCTCGTACGCCCCTCCGCCGCCGCGCCCGCGCCGGTACGCCCCTCCCGCACCGCGTCCGGCTCGGTGGCGGTGCCCGGGGCGCGGGCACGGGTCGCCCGGGCGGGCCGGATCTACGTCGAGGGTCGGCACGACGCGGAACTCGTGGAGAAGGTGTGGGGCGACGACCTGCGCATCGAGGGCGTCGTCGTGGAGTACCTGGAGGGCATCGACGACCTTCCCGCGATCGTCGCCGAGTTCGCGCCGGGGCCGGACGCGCGGCTGGGTGTTCTGGTGGACCACCTGGTCCCGGGCTCGAAGGAGTCCCGCATCGCCGCCTCCGTGAACCATCCCGACGTGCTGATCGTCGGCCACCCCTACATCGACGTGTGGGAGGCGGTGAAGCCGGCCTCCGTGGGGATCGCGGGGTGGCCCGTGGTGCCGCGGGGGCAGGACTGGAAGACGGGGGTGTGCCGGGCGTTGGGGTGGGCGGAGAACACGGGGGCGGCGTGGCAGCGGATCCTGTCGGGCGTGCGGTCCTATCGCGACCTGGACCCGTCCCTGCTCGGCTCCGTGGAGCACCTGATCGACTTCGTCACCGCCCCCTGACCGGCCATACCGGTGCCGGGTGCCCTACCGGGGGCGCGGGGCTGTGCCTGTTGCGCGGCTCCGCCACGGCGGGCGCGGGCGACCCAGCACGGTCCGCAGACGAAAGCCGGCGTTACTGGGGCTCCGCCCCAGACCCCGGGGGCTGCCCCACCCCGCCCCTTCCCGAAACCCTCCGGGGGTTATGAACGGGCTGAGGTTCAGGATTCTGGGGCTCCGCCCCAGACCCCGATCGCGCCCGAAAGGCGCTCGTCCTCAAACGCCGGACGGGCTGAAGAGGCCCGAGACCAGGCACCCTGCCAAGGGGCGCGAGGATGCCGCGACTGGGCACGCTGCCAAGGGGCGAGGATGCCGGCGCTGGGCACCCTGCCAAGGGTCACCCACCCGGGGGCGCGGGGAGCATGCCGGCCGGCGTCGGCGGGGCCGGTCAGTCGACCAGGTCCCGGACGACCGCATCGGCAAGCAGCCGCCCCCGCAGGGTCAGGACCGCCCGCCCCGCTTCGAAGGCGGACTCCGAGAGCAGCCCCGACGTCACGGATTCCCGCGCCGCGGCGAGCCCGGCCGGCCGGAGCAGATCGAGGGGGCAGCCCTCGCGGAGGCGGAGCTCCAGGAGGATGCGCTCCACCCGGCGGTCCTCGCAGGACAGGAGTTCCCGGCCGGCACCCGGAGAGCGGCCACCCGCCAGCGCGGCGGCATACGCACCGGGGTGCTTCACGTTCCACCACCGCACCCCGCCCACGTGGCTGTGGGCGCCCGGCCCGGCCCCCCACCAGTCGGCCCCGCGCCAGTACAGCTCGTTGTGCAGGCAGCGGCCGGCCTCCGTGGTGGCCCAGTTGGAGACCTCGTACCAGGAGTAGCCCGCGTCCCGCAGCACCTCGTCCGCGATGAGGTAGCGGTCCGCGTGTTCGTCGTCGTCCGTCATCGGGACCTCGCCGCGCCGGATGCGGCGGGCCAGCTGCGTGCCCTCCTCGACGATGAGGGCGTACGCGCTGATGTGGTCCGGGCCGGCACCGACCGCCGCGGTGAGCGAGGCCCGCCAGTCGTCGTCGCTCTCCCCCGGCGTGCCATAGATCAGGTCCAGGTTGACGTGGTCGAAGCCCGCCGCGCGTGCCTCGGCGACACACGCCTCGGGCCGGCCCGGCGTGTGGGTGCGGTCCAGGACCTTCAGGACGTGCTGCCGGGCGCTCTGCATCCCGAAGGAGACCCGGTTGAACCCGCCGGCCCGCAGCTCCGCCAGGTACGCGGGGTTCACCGACTCCGGGTTCGCCTCGGTCGTCACCTCCGCGTCGTCGGCGAGACCGAACTCGTCGCGTACCGCCGCCAGCATGCGTACGAGATCGGACGCCGCGAGCAGGGTCGGGGTGCCGCCGCCGACGAACACCGTGCGCACCGGGCGGGGGTCCCCGTCGAGCACCTTCCGGGCGAGGCGGATCTCCTCGACGACCATGTCCGCGTAGTTGTCGCGGGAGGCCAGGACACCGCCCTTGCCGACCAGTTCGCTCGCCGTGTACGTGTTGAAGTCACAGTAGCCGCAGCGCGTCGCGCAGTACGGCACGTGCAGGTAGAACCCGAGGGGCCGGTCCTGCGCGCCCTCCAGGGCATGGCGGGGCAGCGACCCGTCGTCGGGCATGGGATCACCATCGGGCAGTACGGAAGGCATGCCCCCATTGTCCGGCACGCCGGGAGCGGCCGGGGTCACGCCGGCCGGGGGCCCGCCGGTGCCGGCCGGGGCCGGCCGGGGCCGGGCAAGTCGCCCCACCCCGCGCCCCACCCCCCGCCTACGGCCCGCGGCCCCGCTCAGGCCTCCCGGGAGCCCGCGTACATCTCGTCGATCAGCGCCCGGTACTCGCGCTCCACCACCGGCCGCTTCAGCTTGAGGCTGGGGGTCAGCTCGCCGTGCTCGACGTCGAGGTCGCGCGGGAGCAGCCGGAACTTCTTGATCGTCTGCCAGCGCTGGAGCCCCTCGTTGAGGCGCTTCACGTAACCCTCGACCATCTCCACCGTCTGCGGGGCCGCCACCACGTCGGCGTACGACCCGGTGAGGCCCTGCTCCTTGGCCCAGCCGAGGATGGTGGGCTCGTCGAGGGAGATGAGGGCGGTGCAGAAGTTCCGGTCGGCGCCGTGCACCAGGATGTTGGAGACGAACGGGCAGACCGCCTTGAACTGACCCTCGACCTCGGCCGGCGCGATGTACTTGCCGCCGGAGGTTTTGATGAGGTCCTTCTTGCGGTCGGTGATCCGCAGGTAGCCGTCGGCGGAGAGCTCGCCGATGTCGCCGGTGTGGAACCAGCCGTCGGACTCCAGGACTTCGGCGGTCTTCTCGGGCAGCCGGTGGTAGCCCTCCATGATGCCGGGGCTGCGCAGCAGGATCTCGCCGTCGTCCGCGATGCGCACCTCGGTGCCGGGGAACGGCTTGCCGACGGTGCCGGTGCGGTAGGACTCGCCGGGGTTGATGAAGGAGGCGGCGGAGGACTCGGTGAGGCCGTACCCCTCCAGGATGTGGATGCCGGCGCCGGCGAAGAAGAAGCCGATCTCGGGGGCGAGGGCCGCCGAGCCGGAGACGCAGGCCCGCAGCCTGCCGCCGAACGCCTCGCGGATCTTGCTGTAGACCAGCGCGTCGGCGACCTTGTGCTTGGCCGTGAGGGCGAAGGGCGCGCCGGGGCGGCCGGTGCGCCGGTAGTTGTCCTGGCTGACCTTGGCGTACTCGCGGGCCACTTCGGCCGCCCACTGGAAGATCTTGTACTTGGCGCCGCCGCCCTCCCGGGCCTTGCTCGCGACGCCGTTGTACACCTTCTCGAAGATGCGGGGCACCGCGGCCATGTAGGTCGGCTGGACCACCGGAAGGTTGGTGATGATCTTGTCGATGCGGCCGTCGACCGCCGTCACATGGCCGACCTCGATCTGCCCGGAGGTGAGCACCTTGCCGAAGACGTGGGCGAGCGGCAGCCACAGGTACTGCACGTCCTCGCCGGTGATGAGGCCGGTCGCGGCGATCGCCTTGGCCATGTACGACCAGTTGTCGTGCGGGAGCCGGACGCCCTTGGGGCGGCCCGTGGTGCCCGAGGTGTAGATGAGGGTGGCGAGCTGGTCGGCGGTGATGGCCGCGATCCGCTCCTTGACCGTGCCGGGGTTCTTCTCCAGGAGGGCCGCGCCGCGCGCCTCCAGGTCGGCGAGGGTCAGCACCCAGCCCTCGGGGTCGCCGTCGGCGGGCTCGGCGCCGGCCGGGTCGATGACGACGACGTGGCGGAGGTCGGGCAGCTCGGCGCGGCGCTCGCGGGCCTTGGCCAGCTGGGTGGCGTCCTCGGCGATCAGGACCCGGCTCTCGGAGTCGGCGAGGATGAACGTCGATTCCTCGGCGTTGGTGGAGGGGTAGATCGTGGTCGTGGCGGCGCCCGCGCACATCACGCCGAGGTCGGCCAGGATCCATTCGACGCGGGTGGAGGAGGCGAGCGCGACCCGCTCCTCGGCCCCGACCCCGAGGCCGGCGAGGCCCGCGGCGATGGCGTAGACCCGCTCGGCGGCCTGGGCCCAGCTCAGCGACTTCCACTCGTCGGGGGCGGTGCCCGTGCCCGGTACCGGGTAGCGGTAGGCCTCCGCGTCCGGCGTCGCGTCCACGCGCTGGACGAAGAGGGTCGCCACGGACGGCGGCCGGTTCTCGATCAAGGTCTGTGTGTCGCTCACGACGTCCTCCGGGCTGGCCTGCGGCAAGGCTGCGCGACTGGCTGGTTGTCCGAGTGTGGCTGGCTGTCCGACGCTTGTTTAACTGGCGAGTAACCATCGGGCCGTGATCAGAGTAGAGCGCCGCCGCCGGTCGCGTAAGGGCCTACGGAGAGTGGTTTCATAACGAACGGACCCCCGCGCGAAGGCCCGGGGGTCCGTTGTGACGATGGTGCGAAGACCCCGTGATCAGGGGCGCGGCACAGGCGTACTACTTCTTCTTGCCGCCCGAGTCGTCGCTGGAGAGCACGGCGATGAAGGCTTCCTGGGGGACCTCGACGGAGCCCACCATCTTCATGCGCTTCTTGCCTTCCTTCTGCTTCTCCAGAAGCTTGCGCTTACGGGAGATGTCGCCGCCGTAGCACTTGGCGAGGACGTCCTTGCGGATGGCGCGGATCGTCTCGCGGGCGATGACCCGGGAGCCGATCGCGGCCTGGACGGGCACCTCGAAGGCCTGCCGCGGGATGAGCTCGCGCAACTTGGCGACCAGGCGCACGCCGTAGGCGTAGGCGGCGTCCTTGTGGCAGACGGCGGAGAAGGCGTCGACCTTGTCGCCGTGGAGCAGGATGTCGACCTTGACGAGGCTCGCGGCCTGCTCGCCGGTGGGCTCGTAGTCGAGCGAGGCGTAGCCGCGGGTCTTGGACTTCAGCTGGTCGAAGAAGTCGAAGACGATCTCCGCGAGCGGCAGCGTGTAGCGGATCTCGACGCGGTCCTCGGAAAGGTAGTCCATGCCGAGCAGGGTGCCGCGCCGGGTCTGGCACAGCTCCATGATCGAGCCGATGAACTCCGACGGGGCGAGGATGGTGGCCCGCACGACCGGCTCGTACACGTCCGAGATCTTGCCCTCGGGGAACTCGCTCGGGTTGGTGACGGTGACCTCCTTGCCGTCCTCCAAGACGACGCGGTAGACCACGTTGGGCGCGGTCGCAATGAGGTCGAGGTTGAACTCGCGCTCCAGGCGCTCGCGGATCACGTCGAGGTGGAGCAGGCCGAGGAAGCCGACGCGGAAGCCGAAGCCGAGGGCCGCGGAGGTCTCCGGCTCGTACACCAGGGCGGCGTCGTTGAGCTGGAGCTTGTCGAGGGCCTCGCGCAGGTCCGGGTAGTCCGAGCCGTCCAGCGGATACAGACCGGAGAAGACCATCGGCTTCGGGTCCTTGTAGCCGCCGAGGGCATCGGTCGCGCCGTTGTGCAGGCTGGTGATGGTGTCACCGACCTTGGACTGACGCACGTCCTTCACGCCGGTGATGATGTAGCCCACCTCGCCGACGCCGATGCCGTCGGCCGGGGTCATCTCGGGGGACGAGACGCCGATCTCAAGAAGCTCGTGGGTGGCGCCGGTCGACATCATGCGGATGCGCTCGCGCTTGTTGAGCTGGCCGTCGACCACACGGACATAGGTGACGACGCCGCGGTAGGAGTCGTACACCGAGTCGAAGATCATCGCGCGGGCGGGCGCGTCGGCGACGCCGACCGGGGCGGGCACGTCGCGCACCACACGGTTCAGGAGCGCGTCCACCCCGACGCCGGTCTTCGCCGAGACCTTCAGGACGTCCTCGGGCTGGCAGCCGATGAGGTTGGCGAGCTCCTCGGAGAACTTCTCGGGCTGCGCGGCCGGCAGGTCGATCTTGTTGAGGACGGGAACGATGGTGAGGTCGTTCTCCATGGCCAGGTACAGGTTGGCCAGCGTCTGCGCCTCGATGCCCTGGGCGGCGTCGACGAGCAGGACGGTGCCCTCGCAGGCGGCGAGCGAGCGCGACACCTCGTACGTGAAGTCCACGTGACCCGGGGTGTCGATCATGTTCAGGATGTGGGCCTGGCCCTGGCCGGGGCCCTCGGTGGGGGCCCACGGAAGACGGACCGCCTGGGACTTGATCGTGATGCCGCGCTCGCGCTCGATGTCCATGCGGTCGAGGTACTGGGAGCGCATCTGCCGCTGGTCGACCACGCCGGTCAGCTGGAGCATCCGGTCGGCAAGGGTCGACTTGCCGTGGTCGATGTGGGCGATGATGCAGAAGTTGCGGATCAGCGCCGGGTCGGTACGGCTCGGCTCGGGCGCTTTGGGAGGAGTCGCGGGCACGCAGGGTCCTGATTCTTGAGGCCCGCGGGTCTGATCGCGGCGCCTCGTCTCGGGTCGACGACGGTTCAATACGTAAGGAACAGCCTCCATGGTCCCACGCCCGCGGGCCTGCGCCCGGTTTGGGCTGGTCGCGAGGCGGCTGGTAACGTGGACAGCTGTGTCTCGTCACCCTTGTGGCGGCAGGACACGACCGAAGATCGAATCATCGAACCTGCAAAGGCTCTTTCGTGGCGAACATCAAGTCCCAGATCAAGCGGAACAAGACGAACGAGAAGGCGCGCCTGCGCAACAAGTCCGTCAAGTCCTCCCTGCGCACCTTCATCCGTAAGGCCAACGAGGCTGTCGCCGCCGGCGACGCCGAGAAGGCCACGGCTGCGACCCGCGCCGCTTCGCGTCAGCTGGACAAGGCTGTCTCGAAGGGTGTCATCCACAAGAACGCCGCCGCCAACAAGAAGTCGGCGCTGGCGCACAAGGTGGCCGGCCTCCAGGGCTGACGCACCCCGCTTCATCTGATCGACCCGCCCGACGGGATCCAGCGGCCCCTCTACCGCTCCCGGACGGCACCCCAGTGCCGCGCGCGGACGCGTTCGCCACGCGGGCGCGGTGCTAGTGAAAAGTAACGCGAAGGCCCCGTCGCCTCCTTCCCCAGGAGGCGGCGGGGCCTTTGTGCTGTCCGCGCGCGGCCGTACCGTACGCGCTCAGTGCGGTACGCGGCCCACCGGGGCGGCTGCGTGCGTACGGCAGCCCGCCGAGGCGCTCAGTGCGGTACGGCACGGCAGCCCACCGGGGCGCTCAGTGCGGTACGCGGCCGACCAGGTCGACGACCTCGCCGAGGAATCCCTCGTCGAGCATGGTGGAGACCGCGGTGTCGCCGTCGTCGCGCAAGCCCGTGTCCTGGCAGGCCACCCCCACCAGATAGCCGCCGTCGAGCGCGAAGGTGTCGAAGACCCACTCGCCGTGCGAGGCCGGCTCGCCCTGCGGGGTGAGCAGGGTGGTGGCCTCCGCGTCGAAGCCGAACTGGGTGAAGCCCATCCGCATGCCCTGCCCGAGCGCCTTGGTGTACGCCTCCTTCAGCGTCCAGGTGCGCACCAGGCTGCGCTGCTGCTCGGCCTCGTCGAGACCGGCGAGCCAGCGCCGCTCGGCGGGGGTGCACAGGTGGCGCTGGACGGCGGAGTACTGGATGCGGCGGTCGGCGAGCTCGGTGTCGACGCCGACCCGGCCGCGCCGGTTGAGGCCCACCACGAGGAGGTCCCGGGTGTGGCTGAGGCTGACCTCGATCTGGTCGCAGCCGCGCAGATAGGGGCGCCCGCCCGCTTTGGAGGCGAGCTCCACCGTCTCGGGCGGGGTCTGCAGGGCGGCGCCCGCGGTGTACTTCACCAGGAGCCGGGAGGCGGCGAAGCGGTCGCGGGCCTCGGGGTCGGCCAGGTTGTTGAGGCGCTGCCAGTCGCGGGCGCCGAGCAGGGGGCGCAGCTGGGGGTCGGCGATGGCGGCGGGCAGCCAGTCCCGCCAGTTCGCGTGCACCACGACGTGGCCGTGCCATGCCATGGACTGCCGCACCCGGCTCCAGGGGCTGTCGGGTCCCGGCATCAGAAGGGGTTCGGCGATGCCCGTCCTTGTGAGGGGGCTCATGGGGTACCTGCTTCCGCCAGAGGCGCGTCGTGGAGATCGAGACTGCGGCCGGCCCGGAACCGTGCCAGCAGCTCCTCCGCCACCCGGTCGACGCAGTCCGGTGGCGGCGGAGGAAGGATGAGGCCGAGCCTGCGTCCGTAGCGGTGCAGCGCGAGCACCAGCCAGGCGGGGTCGGCGAGGAATCCGGCGCTGTCGCGGTGGTGCTCCCACACCGCGAGGGCGGCGCCCGCCGCGGCAAGGACGGAGTGCCGGTCGGCGAGGGCGGCGGCGGTGGGGCTCGCGAGCGCGGCCCGGTCGCCGGGTTCGATCAGGAGGCAGGCTTCGCGCACGGCGAGCAGATCGGCGTGGAAGGCGGCGGTCATCGTGCGGAGCACTTCGCCGTACGGGCCGTCGGGTACCGATCCCGCGAGGCGGGCGGCGGACGCGGTGAGCGACGCGGACAGGAAGTCGCCGCCGCCCGCGACTTCGAGGCGGCCGATGTCGAGGTGGGGAACGGGTTCGGTGGTACGGAACAGGGCGGCGGGCGGCGCGGGCTCGCGCCCCCACGAATGCCGTGCCAGGACGGGGAGTTGGGGTATGACGACGGCCTGGCAGGAGGCGGTTCCGGCGTGGCCGAGCCCGGCGGCGGGCAGGTCGCGCAGGAGTTTGCTGAGCATGCCCTGGTCGGTGTCGCGGCTGTAGCCGCCCGCGCCGAGGACGGTCGCGAGCTCTTCGAGGTCGTCCCTGAGCAGATCCGGTACGAGGTATTTGAGTTCGGCGGCGGCGAGATGGGCCGCGCCGGGCAGCAGGGACAGGGCGCGCAGTACGGCGGTCGCCATGGCGTCGCCCGCGAGCAGATCGGCGAACACCCCGGCCAGGACGCCGCGTTGACGGCGGCCAAGGGTGGATCCGGCGAGCGCGGCCCGCACGGCGGCGCGCAGCACGGTGTCGACGGAGGCGATGACGGCGCCGGTGATCAGGGTGCGGTTCAGCTGGAAGGTGCGCAGCGCGAGCCGCACGCCGGAGCCGACGTCGCCGACCAGTGTGTCGCGCTCCACCTCGCACTGGTCGAACTCGTATCCGGCGAAGCGGCAGCCGCGCATCCCGGTGGTGGGCCTGCGCTTCAGCAACCGCACGCCGTCCGGGGAGAGTTGAGCAGGGTCAAGCAGGAACACCGAGTGGGAGGCGGGGCCGGGTGCTGGGTCGGTACGGATGTGGGCGACGACGGCGCCGGCGCGTTCGGCGTTGATGACGACGTCCTTGCGGCCGTCGAGGACGAAGCCGCCGGAGTGCTCCATGGCGCTGAGTTCGCCACGCAGCATCGCCGTGCCGTGGGCGAGTGAGCGGTGCACGATGGCCGCGCGGCCGCCCGACACGAGGAGCCGGGCCACGCGCTCGCGCTGGTGCGGTGAGCCGGCGGCGAAGACGGGGGCGGCGGCGAACAGGGAGGTGATGCCGTAGCCGAAGGCGAGGGCGACGTCGCGGCGGAAGACCGGGCGCAGCATCCGCATCAGCTGGTCGGCGTCGCGCAGCCGGCCGCCGAGCGCGACCGGCACCAGCTCGGCACCGAACCCCTCCTGGTCGAGCAACTCCTCGGCCGGACCCAGGAGTTCACCGTCCCCGTCGGCGGCGAGCAGCGCGCGAAAGCCCAGCGGGTTGGCGGGGTCGCAGGGGTCACCGAAACGGAATTCGAGCCGCTGCGCGCGCAGGCATGCGTCGGGGTGCCCGGCCCCGGGGTGCCCGGCATCGGGGTGGGCGGCATCGGGACGGCCGGCGCCGGGGTGTCCGGCGCCGGGGTGTCCGGCGCCGGGATGCGGGTCGCCCGGGTCGTGGCGTGCGGGCGCCGGGTTCGCAGTCTCGTGGCGTGCGGTCGCCGGGTTCGCGGTGTCGTGGCGTGCGGGCGCCGGGTTCGCGGTGTCGTGGTGTAGGGCCGGGTCCCCGGTCCGTACGGCGGTGTCGGGCATGGGCTCAGCCTCCTTCTGCGGCGTAGGGCGGCGCGGACGCGTACAGCGGGCGGAGTTCGCCGCGCAGATACAGCTCGCGCATGAGTGAGCGGCGGACCTTGCCGCTGGTGGTGCGGCGTACGGTGCCGGGGCGGACCAGCACCACGCCGCCGAGCGAGGCGCCGAACTCCTCGTGCAGGCAGCCACGGACGCGCTCGGCTAGGTCGGCGAGCTGGCCGTGGCTCCACCCCGCGCCGCGGATCTCCTGGATGGCCACGATCTGTTCGCGGTCGGCGGGCGCGGAGAGCACCACGGCGGAACCGAACGGGGCTCCGGCCGCGCCGAGTTGACGCTCGGCCTCCTGGGGGTGCAGGGTCCGGCCGTCGACGAGGAGGGCGTCCTTGATGCGGCCGGTCAGATACAGCTCGCCGTCGCGCAGCGCGCCGAGGTCTCCGGTGCGAAGGAAGCCGTGCTCGCCGGCGGCGGTGACGTGTCCGAAGGCGGCGGCGGTCTCAAGGGGGCGGTGCCAGTAGCCGTCGGCGACGGCTTCGCCGCGCACCCAGATCTCACCGACCGACCCGTCGGGCAGCACGGCGGAGCTCGCCGGGTCGACGATGCGTACGGTGACGCCGCGCGCCGGCCCGCAGCCCGCGAGGGTGCGCACCGGGTGGCCCGGCATCGGGGGTGACAGCTCGCCGCGTTCGAGGGCTTCGGCGGAGACGATGGCCGGGGCCGGCGGCAACCGGTCGGCGAGGCTGACCAGGAGGGTGGCCTCGGCGAGGCCGTAGCCGGCGGCGAGAGTGCCCGGACGCAGGCCGGCCGCGGCGAAGCGGTGGGCGAAAGCGGTGAGGGTGACGGCGGAGACCGGCTCGGAGGCGTTGACGGCGGTCCGCAGGGCGCTGAGGTCGAGGGCCGCGAGGTCGTCGTCGGTGACGGCGGCCAGACATCTGGCGTACGCGGAGTCGGGGGCCGCGGTGACGGTGACGCGGTGCCGGGCCGTCGCGCGCAGCCAGCTCAGCGGGTCGGCGGCGAACCGGCGCCCGGGCATCAGGACGGCGGTCGCGCCGAGCCAGAGCGGGTGCAGGAGCTGGCCGATGAGACCGAGGTCGTGATGGAGCGGGAGCCAGCCGCCGATGCGGGAGTCCTCGTCGGTGCCGAGCGCGGTGCGCAGACTCTCCATGGTGGCGAGGAGGTTGGCGTGGGTGACCTGGACGCCGCGGGGTGCGGCGGTGGAGCCCGAGGTGTACTGGAGCAGGGCGGTGTCGGCGCCGTCCAGGGCGGGCGGCAGCCATTCGTCGCCGCCGCCGCCGTCGTCGGGCAGGCAGTCGACGGCCAGGCACACCACCGAGGAGCGCCCGGCCCGGGCGAGGCGGCGGGAGAGTTCGGGGGCGTGCGCGGAGGCGGTGAGCATGACGGCCGCGTCGGTCTCGGCGGCGATCGCGGCGGTGCGTTCGGCGGCGGCCCGTGAGGTGTCCGGCGGTGGTACGGGGACGGCGACGGCGCCCGCGTACAGGCAGCCGACGAGGGCGGCGACGGTGTGCGGGCCGCCGTCCATCGAGATGAGGACGGGCCGGCCGGCCGCGCGGCGGCGCACCAGCGCGGCCGCGACGGTCCTGGCCCGTGCGTCGAGTTCGCGGTAGGTGCTCGTCTCGGCGTCGCCCTCACCGTCCAGGCAGAGCAGAGCGGTCCGTGCGGCCCGGTCGGCGAACCGTGCCGCCAGTGCCTGCGTGAAGCTCTTCGCTGGGGTCATCCTCAGCTCCCTGATGCTCGGACGGATGGTTGGCTCCTCCTACTCTGCGCGTCGCCACTGGACGGGCACTTGAAGATCAACTGTGCTGGGGCCGTACGGCCGCTCACCTTCTGCGTCCGGGCACCTCGTTCAGCAAGTCCTGCAGCAACAGGAGTTCCTGGCGGGTGAGCGGGACATCGGGGCGCAGCCGTTCGGGGTGGCCGGGCGGCGGGCCGTCGGCGTCCGTGCGCAGCATCAGCCGGAACCCGCTGTCGAGCGAGTGCAGCCGGGCCCTGTTCCCGTCCGCGGCGGCCAGATACATGTCGACACCGCCGTGCACCATGAGGGCTTCGCCCACGGGTCGCAGACAGCGGCCGACGAGGCGGCGCCACGAGCCCTTGGGACGGCGGCGGTCGGAGCCGTCGGCTCCGCCCGGAACATCCGGATTCTTCCCGCGGGCCATGTCAGAGAACACCTTCCGAGCTGGGGTGTCCGTTCATGTTCACGTCACCTATCCCTTCCCCCAGGCCGCCGGACGGCGCCTGGGTGGAGGGAGGATGGGACCGGCCACTTGAGCCGTGCTCGGGTGCCGGCCGGGTTCTGGCTGAAAGACGCGGGTGCGGATCCGCTCGTACCGGCCCTGAAACGGCGGGTTCCGGATTAGTCTCAGCCCCGGGCCCACGGCCGTGACCTACTGCATAATCGCTAGGACCGACCCATGATCCAGCACAACGGGGGGCACCATGGTGCGCGTTCTGATTGCCGAAGACATGCATATGCTGCGCAAGGCATTGGTGTCGCTCATTGAACTGGAGTCCGATCTGGAAGTGGTCGCCGAGCTGTCGTCGGGCACGGACATCGTGCCGACCGCGATGGCGATGCGGCCGGATGTCGCCGTCCTCGACATCGATCTGCCCGGCACCGACGGGATCACCGCGGCCGCGGGGCTGCACACCTCGGTACCGGAGTGCCGCACCCTCATCCTGACCAGCCTGGGCAGACCGGGGAACCTCAGACGGGCGCTGGCCGCCCACGTCTCCGGTTTCCTCCCCAAGGACTCCGACCCCGACAGTCTCTGCGCCGCGATCCGCCAGGTGGCGGCGGGCGAGCGGGTCATCGACCCGCAACTGGCCCTCGCCACGCTCGACTCGGGCCCGTCACCGCTCACCGACCGCGAGCGCGAGGTGCTGCAACTCGCCTCCGAGGGCATGGAGGCCGGCCAGATCGCGTCCCGGCTCCATCTGTCGTCCGGCACGGTACGCAACTATCTGACCTCGTCCGTCAGCAAACTCAACGCGCGTAACCGGGTCGATGCCATCCGAATCGCCCGCGAGGCGGGCTGGCTGCATTCGGTCTGACCCCGGCGGCGACACCTGCGGCAGCCCGAGAGGAAACGTTCCCTCGGGGTCGCGGGTGTGGCGCACGTGGAGGGAAGCGGGGCCCGGGTCCGGGG
>NZ_JBEZKW010000037.1:63337-64866 GCF_040651795.1 Streptomyces sp. NPDC048361 | reverse complement strand
GGTGGACCGGTGCCGGGTGGCCTGGGGTGGACCGGTGCCGGGTGGCCTGGGGTGGACCGGTGCCGGGTGGCCTGGGGTGGACCGGTGCCGGGTGGCCTGGGGTGGACCGGTGCCGGGTGGCCCGGCCCTCAGCCTCACATCATGGCCAGCTCGACCTCGGCCTCACATCATGGCCAGCTCAACCTCGACCTCACACCACGGCCAGCTCGACCTCGACCTCACACCACGGCCAGCTCGACCTCGACCTCACACCACGGCCAGCTCGACCTCGACCTCACACCACGGCCAGCTCGACCTCGGCCTCACACCATGGCCAGCTCGACCTCGGCCGTCAGCTCGAACCAGCCGTCCGGCCGGGGGCCCGCCATCAAGCGGCCATGGACCGCCTCGACCCGTGTCGCCAGGTTGCCGAGCCCGCTCCCGCCGTCCGCGGCGGAGCCGAGCCCCGGCGCCGGGCACGCGTGCAACCCGTCATTGACCAGGGTCAGCCGCACACCCGCAGCCGTACGCTCCGCCCGGATCTCGCAGTGCTCGGCCCTGCTGTGCCGCAGCATGTTGGTCAGGCCCTCGCGCACCATGGTCGCCAGCACCGTCTCCACGTCCCCCGGCAGTTCCCCGCAGTCGGTGTCGACGGTCGCGCGGATCCCCACCCCCGCGAGCATCGCCGTCGCGCTCTGCGCCTCCGCGGACAGGCTCATCCGCTGCCGCCCGTCGGCCACCGTCCGCACGTCGGCGAGGGCCTGACGCGCGATCCCCAGCACTTCGGTCAGCTCCGTCCGCGCCTGTACCGGCCGAGTCGGTGCGAGCCGCCGTACCAGCTCGCACTTGAGCGTGATCGCCGACAGACTGAAACCGAGCAGATCGTGCAGGTCGCGCGCGAAGCGGAGGCGTTCCGCCGTCACCGCGAGACGGGCGATCCCGGTACGGGATCGGTGCAACTCCGAAGCCAGCTGCGCCATCCGGGACAGGCCGAACACCACCAGGGCGCACATCACTGTGTACGCGCCTTCGTACCAGAGGTCCCAGGCCTGGCCGCCCGCCTGGTGGAATGCGATGTCACCGGCCACCGTCACGCCGACGATCAACGGCCACGCGCCCACGGCCGACAGCGACAGAAGCGCCGCACCCCCGACGAAGCCCGGAAGTCCCAGCCAGATCGGGCCGAAGAAGAACCACGGTACGCACTGGAGCAACACCAGCACGGCGAGGGCGCCGTGGCGCAGCCGACGGCCGTGGCGGGCCAGCCGGCTGAACCGCCACTGGAAGGAGACCACGCAGTGGACGGCAAGCGTCGCGAGCATGCAGAGCTCGATGGCCAAGGCCTCGCCGATCGGCGGCAGGTAGGACATGGCGATCACGGAGTACGCGAGGAAGTATCCGACGAAGACCGCGAAGGCGATGGTCGCCGCGGCACGCGGAAGCAACTCACCACGCCCGGCCCCCCGCCCGCACTCGGCCGCATCGGATGCGCCGGAGCCGTCCGCGCCGAAGCTGTCCGTGTGGCGGCCGTCCGCTGCGGAGCAGTCCGC
>NZ_JBEZKW010000037.1:0-63237 GCF_040651795.1 Streptomyces sp. NPDC048361 | reverse complement strand
GTGGGAGCAGTCCGCGTGGGAGCAGTCCGCGTGGGAGCAGTCCGCGTGGGAGCAGTCCGCGTGGGAGCAGTCCGCGTGGGAGCAGTCCGCGTGGGAGCAGTCCGCGTGGGGGCAGTCCGCGCAGGAGCCCCGCACCGCGCCGGGCTCTCGCCTCACCGCAGCCGCCGTCACCGCACCCGGCACCCGACTCGCCCCGGCCGGGCCCCCCTCATCCGGCTGCCCCGAGCCACCCCGCAGCGGAACAACCGCTTCGAGGCGGAACCAGCCGCGCCCGTCCGGGCCATGGGTCAGCGTGCCGCCCAGCTCCCGTACCCGGGAGGCGAGCACGGCCAGGCCACTGCCCTCGCTCTCGTCCACCGCAGGAGCCGGCGTGCGACCGCTGCCGTCGTTGGACAGGGTCAACACCGCTGTACCGGAACGGAGTTCAGCCCGGATCGCGCACGCCTCGGCCTTGCTGTGCCTCAGCAGATTGGTCAGGCCCTCTCGCAACACGGCCGCGAGCACCGTGTCCACCACGGCGGGCGGGCGGCCCGCCTCGAACGTCAGCGTCGTCCGGATGCCGGCGGCGGACAGCATCGACACCGCCGCGTTCGCCTCGTCGGACAGCGACATCTCGCGGTAGCCCCGGCTCACCGACCGCACTTCGGCGAGCGCCTCGCGCGAGCTGCGCAGTACCTCACCGAGCTCGTCGGACGCCTTGGCGGGAGCCGTCGCCAACAGCCGATAGGCCAGCTCGCACTTGAAAGTGATGGCGGAGAGACCAAAGCCGATGACGTCGTGCAGATCGCGTGCGAAGCGCAGCCGCTCCTGCGCCACCGCGAGCCTGGAGAGCTCCTCACGCGAACGGTGCAGCCGCACGATCAGGTCCGACATCCGCGACAGACCGATCACGACGAGGCTGATCAGAGCGGCGTCGAAGGTGCTGTACAGAACGGTGGCCGTGTCGCTCCCGACCGCCACGATGATCACGCAGGTGATGAGGGTGATCGCGCCGAGCAGCGCCCAGCCGAGCACGTCGGGGAACACCAGGACCGCGGACGCGGCGAGGAACGCCTGCATGCCGCCCCAGCCGTCCTGGAACAGGAGCATCGGCAGATAGCTGAGCAACGCCTGCGCCGCCCAGGTCGCGTGACGGTGCCGGGCCTGCCGAGGGAAGAACGCCGGGTAGAAGTGGCCCAGTTGAAGGACGAGGATGGCGAGGAAGCCGACGGCCGCTCCGGTCTTCTGCCAGACCGAGAGGTGTTCCCTCCAGAGAAAAGCGCCGTCGATGACGAAGAAGCCGACCAGCACCGCCCCGGTGACGGCGATCGCCACGCGCTGTGCAAGCGCGCGCCCCTCCCCGCGCGTGGGTGCCCCTTCCGCGCGGCCGACTGCGTCGATCCTCAAGTCTCCCCCGTGAGCTTGCTGCTTCAGTGGTGGGTGTTGGTGCGCCGACACGTACGTGTCACCGCGTATGCGGCAACACGTAGGCGGGAACGCCTAGCCGCCAACACATCGGTGAGCGGTCCCGCTGGACGCGGTCGTCCAAGCCCCGGCCCGTCGTTCGGTGGTCCGTTCAGCAGGCCGTAGCCGCCAGTACGACCTCGGCTTTCATCTCGAAGCGGCCGTCCGGGCGCGCCTGTGCCACGAGGCGGCCGTTCACCGCCTCGACCCGCGTCGTCAGATTGCCCAGGCCGCTGCCGCCGTTGACCTTGGAGTCGAGTCCGGCGTCCGCGCAGCTCCCCACGCCGTCGTTGACCAGAGTCAGCCGCACCCCGCGGGCGGTCCGCTCCGCCCGGATCTCGCAGTGCGCGGCGTTGCTGTGCCGCAGCATGTTCGTCAGGCCCTCGCGCAGTGTGGTGGCGAGTACGGTGTCGACGTCCCCGGGCAGCCGGCCGCAGTCGGCGTCGACAGTGGCCCGGATTCCCACCCCGGCCAGCATCGCGGTCGCGCTCTCGGCTTCGGCCGTCAGGCTCATCCGGTGGTGCCCGCCCGCCACCGCCCGTACGTCGGCGAGCGCCCGGCGCGCTATCCCGAGGACCTCGGTGAGTTCGATGCGCGCCTGCACGGGCCTGGTCGGCGCGAGACGGCGTACCAGCTCGCACTTGAGCGTGATCGCGGACAGGCTGAACCCGAGCAGATCGTGCAGGTCGCGCGCGAACCGGAGCCGTTCGGTCGTCACCGCGAGACGGGCGATCTCGGCGCGCGAGCGATGGAGTTCGAAAGCCGAGTGGCGTAGCCGTGCCAGGCCGAACAGGACGACACTACAGATCGGCGTGTAGGCGCCGAAGTAGACGTAGTCGTTGATCACTGGGTCGACGGCGTAGAGCGTGATCTCCGCACCCGCCATGACCGCGGCGAGCACCGGCCAGGCCACTCGGGCAGGCAGGATCAGCAGCGCGGTTCCCGCCAGGAAGCCCGGCATTCCCAGACAGTTCGGTCCGACGAGGAGGATCGGAACGATCTGGAGCAGGAGCAGCGTGGTGCCCAGGAGTGCGTGGCGCGCCGGCCGCGACAGCCGGTCCAGCCGTCCGATCCGCCGCGGGAAGGACACTGCGAGTTGCACCAGCGCCATGGCCAGCAGAAACGATTCGACGACCATCACTCGCCCCGGGGAGGGGTCGAAGGAGATCGACACCATCGAGTACGCCAGGAAGTAGCCCACGAGCACGGCGAGGTTGAACGCCGAGGCGGCGCGCGGGACCAGGTCCCGGTGGCCCAGGCCGTGGGGCTGCACCGCCGGCTGCTCGGGGTCGTCGGGCGCAGCGGCCCGCGCCGGGCCGGCGTCGTCCCGGCGTGCGGTGGCGTCGGGGACGGGGACGACGGCCCGCAGGCAGAACCGGCCCGGCCCCTGTGGTCCGTGGGTCAGAGCGCCGCCGAGCGCGGTGAGACGCTCGGCGAGCGCCGTCAGGGAGCCCTCCGGCTCCGTCGTGGCCGCGCGGCCACGTCCCACACCGTCGTTGGTCAACACGACCACGACTGTGCCGGAGCGGTGTTCGGCCCGGATTTCGCACTGCTCGGCCTTGCTGTGCCGCAGCAGGTTGGTCAGGCCCTCGCGCAGCACGGTGGCGAGCGCCGCGTCCATCGCGTGCGGCAGCACCATGTCGTCGAAGGCGTCTAATTCCAGTGTGGTGCGGATGCCGGCCGCGCCGAGCAGGGAGACCGCGGCGTGTGCCTCGCCCGACAGGGACATCTCCCGGTAGCCGACGCTGACCGCCCGTACATCGGCAAGTGCCCTGCGCGAGGTCACCAGCACCTCCGCGACCTCGGCCTGCGCCTTGGCGGGGTGGTCCGCGAGCAGCCGGTATGCGAGTTCGCACCGGAGCGAGATCGCGGACAGGCTGAAGCCGAGGACGTCGTGCAAGTCGCGGGCGAAGCGCAGCCGTTCGGCGGCCACGGCCAGCCGGGAGAGTTCCGCGCGTGAGCGGTGCAGCTTCACCACCATGTCGGACATCCGCGAGAGCGCGATGACCGTCAACGGGATCAGGGCCGCTTCGACCGCCGCGTACGCGACGCTGTCCCAGCCCGTGCGGAAGTGGTAGAAGATCAGGAACTCTCCGCAGTACGCGAGGCAGAAGAGGCACCATCCGGACGCCCCCGGGAACACCAGCACCGCGGAAGCGCTGAAGAACCCCGACATCCCGCCCCAGGCAACCCCGAACCTGAGCACCGGGAGATAGGCGAGGAGTCCCTGGAGGACCCAGGTCGCATAACGGTAGCGACTGGGCCACGGTGCGAGTCCGGGGAAGGAGTGGGCCAGTTGCAGCCCCAGGAGGGCGGCGAAGCCGACGAGGACGGCGGCCCACTGCCACAGCGGCGGGTACTCGAACCACACGTACGCGCCGTCGATCACGAAGAAGCCGAGCAGTACCCCCGCGGTGATGACGATGGCCGCGCGCGGTGGCAACGCACGGTCCACCCCGCTCGTCGACTTCGCGCCCGTGCGGTCGGCCGCCTCGGTCCCCAACTCTCCCCCATGAGCTTGCGTGTTGTTCGATTGCGGGCGCCGCGTTCGACGGTCGGTCAGGCGGCGGTGGCGAGGAGTTCGACCTCGGCCTTCAACTCGAACCAGCCGTCCGCTCGCGCCCCCGCTTCCAGACGGCCGTTCACCGCGTTCACCCTGGTCGTCAGGTTACCGATGCCGCTGCCGCCGTTGACCTTGGAGTCGAGCCCGGCGTCCGCGCAGCCCTCCACGCCGTCGTTGACGAGGACCAGGCGCACCCCGGCCGTGGTTCGCTCCACCGTGATCCGGCAGTGCGCCGCCTTGCTGTGCCGCAGCATGTTCGTCAGGCCTTCGCGCAGCGTCGTCGCGAGTACGGTTTCCACTTCACCGGGCAGCTCACCGCAGTCCGTGTCGACGGTCGCGCGGATCCCCACCCCGGCGAGCATCGCGGTGGCGTTCTCGGCCTCCGCGGTCAGGCTCATCCGCTGGCGGCCCTCGGCCACCGTCCGTACGTCGGCGAGCGCCTGCCGGGCGATGCCCAGAACTTCGGTGAGTTCGGCTTGGGCCTGCACGGGCTTGGCCGGGGCGAGACGCCGGACCAGTTCACATTTCAGTGTGATGGCGGAGAGGCTGAACCCGAGCAGGTCGTGCAGGTCACGGGCGAAGCGGAGGCGTTCGGTGGTCACCGCGAGGCGGGCGATCTCGGTACGGGAGCAGTGGAGCTCGGACGCCAACTGCGCCATGCGCGACAGGCCGAAGACGACGAGGGCGCACGTGACGGTGTAGGCGCACTGCCAGGTGATGTCCCAGGCCGCGTTGCCCGCCGCGTACAGCTCGACCCCGCAGGCCGCCGTGACGGCGGCGAGCAGGGGCCAGGCAGCCGCGGCCGGAAGCGTGAGAAGAGCCGCGCCCGCGACGAACCCCGGCAGCCCCACCCACGTCTGGCCGAGGAACAGTGGTGGCACGAACTGGAGCAGGAGCAGCGCCGCCAGGGCTCCGTGGCGGAGCACCCACGGGCGGTGTGCCGCCCAGGCGAAGCGCCACTGGAAGGAGATGGCCAGCTGGATGACGAGTGTGGCGGACAGGCAGAGTTCCACCGCGAGCCCATGGCCGAAGGTGGGGTGATAGGCCAGGGCGATCTCCGCGTACGCCAGGAAATAGCCCACGAGAACCGCACACGCGATCGCGGAGGCGGCACGGGGAACGATGTCGGGGTGGCCGAGTCCCCGCGGCGCGAGCACCGGCCGATCGGGCCCCCCGGTTCCGGAGGCGCCGACGCAGCCGGCGTCGGGCTCCCCCTCTGCCTGAGCGGGCAGGGGGACGGCGGCCTCCAGCCGGAACCACCCGTGGCCGTCGGAGCCATGGCTGAGGGTGCCGCCCAGTTCCTGGACACGGGAGTCCAGTGCGGTCAGGCCGTTGCGTGCACCGCTCTTGGGAATCCGCGAGCGGCCGATGCCGTCATTGGCGAGCGTCAGCACCGCGCTGCCGTCCCGCCGCTCGGCCCGGATCTCGCACTGCTCGGCCTTGCTGTGCCGCAGCATGTTCGTCAGACCTTCGCGCAGCACGGTCGCGAGGACCGTGTCCACCCTGGCGGGCAGCGCGGAGTCGTCGATGTTCAAGCTGGTACGGATTCCCGCCGCGGACAGCATGGAGACGGCGGCGTCGGCCTCGCCGGACAGAGACATCTCGCGGTATCCGCGGCTCACCGAGCGCACGTCCGCGAGTGCCTTGCGCGAGGTGCGCAGCACTCCTCCGAGCTCCTCGTGGGCCTTGGCGGGTGCGTCCGCCAACAGCCGGTAGGCGAGCTCGCACTTGAGCGAGATCGCGGACAGGCTGAATCCGAGGACGTCGTGCAGGTCGCGGGCGAAGCGCAACCGTTCGCTGGCGACCGCAAGGCGCGACAGCTCCTCGCGCGAGCGGTACAGCTTCACGATCATGTCGGACATCCGGGAGAGCCCGATGACGATCAGCGGGATGAGGACCGCCTCGATCACCGCGTACGCGCCGGTCTCCCAGCCGGTCCCGTAGTGCATGAAGACGAGGCTGTCCCCGACGGCCCCGAGGCAGAAGAGCGGCCAGCCGATCGCAGAGGGGAACACCAGCACGGCGGAGGCGGTGAGGAACTCCGTCATGCCGCCCCAGCCGACCCCGAAGGCGAGGATCGGCAGATACGTGAGCAGCCCCTGGACCACCCACGTCGCGTACCGGTACCGGGGGGACCACGGGGCGAGACTCGGAAAGGAATGGCTCAGTTGCAGCCCGAGGATGGCGGCGAAGCCCAGGAGTGCGGCGGCGAGCTCCCAGCGCGCCGGATGCTCCAGCCACACATATGAGCCGTCGATGACGAACAGGCTCACCAGCACCACGGCCGTGATGGCTATCGCTTTTCTTGGCGGCAACACCTGACTGCCGACATCAGCGGAAGGAATGTTCCGCTGGTCGACTATTCCTGTTTTCAACTGTCCCCCTGGTTTACAGCGCCCGGTCAGAAGCACGTCTCCGGACCGGATCATAGGCAATCCGGCTGCCGAATCTGTAGTGCCCGACCGGTTTCACAGACTGGCTGAGCCCTTGAGATCCGCCCCGGAGAAAATGCCTGCGGCGATCGTGTAGGCGCGCGCAGCCCGCAAAACCGTCTGTGGAAGCGGTACGTCGAGCGATGACCGAAAATCGCTCTCCCCGTTCACCAGGTACGCCAAAAGCCGCGGACCGTCCGGGCCGTGCAGCTCGATGCGGTGGTGGCCGCCCGCACAGGACAGGACGGGGTCGCTTCCGGGGCGGCGCAGCACCGCCTTCGCCGGCACCCGGAGGTCGCCCCGCGGCGTGACCGGCGGCGGATGAAACGTGGCGCGCGGCGAGAGGGGGATCACGCTCAGGAGCGGCGACGCACCGATCGCGAGGTGGCGCACTATCACGTGCTGGAGCGGTTCGAGGGCGGCGAGCAACTCCCGGGAGGCGTCGTTCCACTCGGTCTCGGGCACGTCGTAGCCCGGGAATCCGGGCGCCACGTTGGCGAGCGACACCGGGCCGAGTTGCATCCGGTGCAGGGCCTCGCGCAGCAGCGGACCGGGCCGCTCCAGGCGCAGCTCCCCCCAGGGCGTGCGCAGCACGAGGCTCTGACCCAGCAGCACCGTGACGTCCTCGCGCAGCGACCAGAACTCGCCGAGTTCACGGGCCGCGAGGCGGTCGATACGCATGAGGGGGTCCTTCCACCGGCAGGGTGTGACGTTCGCGTGCGACGTGCTGGTCGAGTGGGTTCAGAGGAAGAGCGGGACCGGGTTGAGGTCCTCGTACGGCGTCGGCGCGACCACTCTGCCGAGTTGCACCGGTATCTCGAAGAGCCGTCCGCGGGCGTAGCGGGCCCAGTGCGATCTGAGCCCCGGCACCACCACCTTGACCACCGGAAGCCCCACGTCGGGCCGCGTCTGGTCGAGTACGAGGAGTTCCATCCCCTTGCTCCGCAGCAGCCCCACGACCGCCTCGATGTCGTCGTGCAGATCGTCGTTGGGAGTGTAGGGGTGCGTGCCGGGGCCGGTCGGGGCGCCGTCGGCCGGCAGCAGGTAGGCGTGGTCCTCGACAGTCGCGGTGCGCAGCCATGCGTGTACGTCGGGGTCCTCGGCCGCGGCACGGGAGACGCTGCCGTCGGGTGCCACGACGTGCGGCATCATCTGGTTGAGCTCGGTCAGGGCACGGCGCAGCGCGATCGCGGGGTCGAAGTGCGCTCCGAAACCGAACATGATGTCCTGCCGCTGCCCGGGTTCGACGTCCGCAATCCTCGACAGAGCCGCCATCACCGGGATTCCGAGGTCGGCCGTGAGGTCGAGGACCCACACCTCGCGCCCCAACGAAGCGTGCACGCGCCTGAGTTCAGTGATCCACGGGTCGTCGAAGGCGTCGAGGTCCACGGCCGGCTGACGGGTGCGGTTGTACCACCACAGGGCCAGCGCGTCGCGCTCCACCAGTTCGAGGAAGCCCTGCAGCACGGCGTCCTCCAGGGTTCCGCCGGCGGCCGTGCCGTTGGAGGTGGCCAGGCAGGAGAAGGCTCCGGGCGACTGCGGCACTCCGTAGTAGAGCAGCGCGGTCGGGAGCAGCTTCTGCCGCTGCTCGGTCACCGACCAGAGCGGGGTCCAGTCGGTGGGTCTCTCCTCGTCGAAGGGGTCGGCGACGTACTGGAAGGGGCCGTGGGCCTCGTTCCATTCGGCCCGGTCGGCGTACTGCCGTTCGTCGTAGAGCTGGACGCTGTCGGGGTGGATCGCGTCCGGCGCCAGCTCGCGGTACGTGCCGTGGACGGTGGACTCGCCCCCCTCGAAGTGGCCCGAGTGGCGTTCGAGTGCCTCGGCCAGTGCACTGACCCTGGCCTGGATCTCGGTGGCGCCCTTGCCTCCGCAGGAGGCGCGCAGCCCGCCGCGTATCGCACCGAGACCGTGGGTTCCCGCGGCCGGGTTGACGCCCGCGGAGAAGGAGTTGAAGAACTCCGGGCCGCATGCGTGGCGTTCCACTCCGCGTACCAGACCCGTGACCGGGTCGATCAAATGGCCGTACCGTTCGAGGAGTTGCCGAGGCGTGAGACTGCGGTGCCCGTTCCCGTTGGTGTCCCGCTTGATGCGCGAGCGCAGCACCACCGGGGCCAGCACCTGGGCGGTGGTCATCGCGGGCTCCCCGCAGGTGGCGCACTGCGGGCGGCGCACAACCGGGTGGAGCTCCCCGGCGAGGGTGAGCCCGTCGAGCGTGCGCAGCGCCTGCTGGCCGGCATCCCGGTATCCCGCCAGCCACTTGGCGGCTTCGAGGCCGGCCAGCTGGAGGGCCGCGAGACGGGCGGCCGAAAGCGTGCAGGCGGGGCGGGTTACCGGGCCGGAGCGGCCCAGCATGCGCTGGACGTGGGCTTCGACCGGGCGGCTGCGCCACAGGCGTTCGGCCAGGCAGGCCCAGCAGGGGCCGTCCGGATCTCCGAAGAAGGGGCCGATCCACATCTCGGTCCCCTCGGTCTTCACCGGCAGCCAGCGCCGTCCCGCCGCCCTGAACTCGGCGTCCTTGACCGCGAGTTCAGGGTCGAGATAGTCGTCGCAGAGGACCAGCGTGAGATCGGCCGGCTCGTCGGTGAGGGTGAGGCCGGCAGCGGTGAGGGCGGCGGACAGCTCGCCCGCGTCCGCACTGCCGGCCGCCACCACGCCCACCGTGCCCTGCCCCAGGCCGTTCGCAGCCCGGGTTCCGTCCAGTCCCGCCGCTTCCCAGTACGCCTGCTCGGCGGCCTCCCGCACCGACATCTGACGCTCGCGGCCGCACAGCAGCCCGGCGCCGGTCAGCCGCGACACCAGCCGGGCCGCCTGCCCGGAGGGGAGCGCGTCCGCGGTGTCCTGGGCGATGCGCTCCAGGGGGCGGGTGCCGTCGAGGAAGGGGGCGAGCCGGGCGATCTGTTCGCCGTGCAGTGCGGTCACCCGCTGCTCGGAGATCAGATACACCGCTTCGCCGGGCACCTGCTCGACCCGCAGGTGCGGCTTGAACCCCAGGAGCGGGGCGGCGCTCCGGACGGCCCCCATCAGACGGTGTACCGAGCCGCGTCGCGGGCAACGGCGGACGGCGGCTGCGTGACCCCGGTGAGGCCGCAGGGGACGGGCAACTGGCCGGCCAGGAGGTACCTGCCGAACTCCTCGATCACAAGGTCGTCACTGGCGCAGACGGTGTGACTGAGACCGAGATTCGCATTCATGTTTCCCCCTGGCAGACATCTGACGAAGACCCGGGGGAACCCCTCCCCCTAGCCGCCGGTACTCGACTCCTGGTCGGCCCGACGTCCAGAACTCTGCCGGGTCGGCCTGATCCGCCCCAGTGCCGCGCTCACGGGATGCACATGAAACTTTCATACCCGTGCCCAGGACACTCACATGCTGGGTTCAGGAGCCCGGCACTGCCACAACTCATCCCCGGGTGACAGCTTTTGAGGGTGCTTGGAGCCGGGTCCGAAAACCATCGGGTCATCCGGCAGATCCGACCCCGGAGGAATCCCATGGAGATCAAGGTTCTCGGTCCGCTCATGGCCGAGTCGGGCGGCACGTCGGTCGTCCCGAGCGCCGGCAAGCCGCGGCAGATACTGGCGCTGCTCTCGGTGTACGCCAACCAGGTCATGCCGGTTCCGACGCTGATGGAGGAGATCTGGGGGGCCGACATGCCCCGCAGCGCGCTCACCACCCTGCAGACGTACATCCTTCAGCTGCGCCGGCTGATCGCCGGGGCGCTCGGCCCGGACAGCCCGTACACCGCACGTGAGGTGCTCGCCACGCGGCACGGCGGCTACCTCCTGGAAGTGACGCCGGGCGCGGTGGACGTGCACGAGTACGACCGTCTGGTGGCGACCGGGCGCGGCGCCGCCGAGCGCGGCGACGACGAGAGCGCGGCGGCCCTGTACCGCGACGCGCTCGGCATGTGGCGCGGCCCGGCCCTGGTGGACGTGCGCCTTGGCCCGCTCCTGGAGATCGAGCTGGTGCGTCTGGAGGAGAGCCGCCTCGGGGTCCTTGAGCAGCGGATCGACTCCGACCTGCGGCTCGGCCGTCACATGCAACTGCTCGCCGAGCTGACCTCGCTGACGGCCCGCCACCCCCTGCACGAGGGCCTGCACGCCCAGTGCATGGTGGCGCTCTACCGCTCGGGCCGGTCCTGGCAGGCGCTGGACGTTTTCCAGAACCTGCGGCGCGGGCTGGCCGAGGAGCTGGGTCTCGACCCCTCGGCGCGGCTTCAGCACCTGCACCGCGCGGTGCTCGCCGGTGACCCGGCGCTCGACTCGCATCTGGCCGGCCGCCGCCCGGTGCTCGACCTCTTCGCCGCCTGAGCGGCGCACGGGCGGCCCGACCGCCCGGCAGCAACGCGTCCGGACCCCGCCCTCTCCCCCCACAGGGCGGGGTCCGACGCGTGCGTGGCTCGATTCCCCCTCCCCCAGGGGGGTCCGACGCGTGCGTGGCTCGATCCTGCCTCTAGGAGGCGGACGCACAGTGCCCCGCGAACGTCGCCAACGACACTGGGGGTTACCTTGCGAGTCATCGATCTGTCGTCGCCCGTGGACGCGGCCGGCTGGGAACCGGACCCGATCATCCACGAGATCATGACGCCCGCCGAGGGCGCCGCGCACATGGCGGCGGAGATGAAGGAGCACTTCGGGCTCGACTTCGACCCGGCGGACCTGCCGGGGGGTGAACTCCTGTCCCTGGACACGCTCACCCTGACCAGCCACACCGGCACCCACGTCGACGCGCCCTCGCACTACGGCTCGGTCGGCGACTACGGGCGGCCCCGGCACATCGACGAGATGCCGCTCGACTGGTTCCTGCGCCCGGCCGTCGTGCTCGACGTGAGCGACGTCGGCGTCGGCGCGATCGGTGTCGAGCGCGTCGAGAAGCAGATCGCCGAGATCGGATACACCCCGCAGCCCCTCGACATCGTCATGCTGCACACCGGGGCCTCCCAACACGCCGGTACGCCGCGGTACTTCACCGACTTCGCCGGGCTCGACGGGCCGGCCACCGACTTCCTGCTCGACCTCGGCGTGCGCGTCATCGGCACCGACGCCTGGAGCCTGGACGCGCCCTTCGGCCACATGATCCGCACCTTCCAGGAGACCGGTGACCAATCGGTGCTGTGGCCCGCGCACTTCGCGGGCCGGCGCCGCGAGTACTGCCAGGTCGAGCGGCTCGCCCACCTCGACACGCTGCCCACGCACGGCTTCCGGGTGTCCTGCTTCCCCGTCAAGATCGCCGGAGCGGGGGCGGGCTGGACCCGGGCCGTCGCCCTGATCGACGAATGAGAACCGCGAGCGCCACCCGCGAAGAGACCGTGACGCCCTGGCTGTTCTGCTTCCACCACGCCGGCGCCGGGATCTCCTCGTTCGCCAAGTGGCAGAAGATTCTGGGTGACACGGCCGAGGTCGTGCCGGTGCTCCTTCCGGGCCGCGGGCCGCGGGCCAAGGAGGCCCGGATCACCGACGCCGCCGAACTCATGAACGAGCTACGGGAGTTGATCACTCCGCTGCTCGACCGGCCCTACCTGCTGTACGGGCACAGCCTCGGCGGTCTGGTCGCGCACGCGCTGACCCGGACCCTGGAGGACGACGGCCTACTGCCGCCGGCCCGCCTGGTGATCGGCGCCGTACCTCCCCCGCATCTGCGCAACACCCTGCTGCGCGGCGCCCGCCTGCCCGACCGTGAACTCATCGACCTGCTGGTCGACTTGGAGGCGGCGCCGGCGGAGGCCGCGGGGCGCGACCGCTCCCTGTGGCAGCGCCATGTGATCCCGGCGCTCCGCGACGATCTGCGGCTCGGCGAGGCGCTGTGCCAGGTCAACGCGGACAAAGCGGTCGGCACCCCGCTGATGGCGCTGGCCGGCCGGGACGACCCGATCGCGCCGCTGTGGGAGGTGGCCGAATGGGCCGACTACTCGGTGACCCACTTCCGTCTCCAGACGCTGCCGGGCGACCACTTCTTCGTACGCGAGCGCGGAGTCCCCGAGCTGCTGCGCAAGGTGGCCCTTGAGCTGCGGGAGTCGCTCAAGGGGAAGTACGGCGGCGAGTCGAGCGGGCGTCGAGAGGACGGGACGAGACTCCTTCCGACAGCGGATCTGACAGCGGACCTATCAGAGAGGTGACGCAGCCGTGCTGCACATTCCCGGGGCGCACCCCCAGGCCCAGCCCAACGAGGGGGACAGGTGAGCCGACGCGTAGTCATCACCGGAATCGGTGTGGTCGCCCCCGGAGGCGTCGGCACCAAGGAGTACTGGTCCCTGCTGACCGCGGGACGCACCGCGACCAGGGCCGTCACGCTTTTCGACGCTTCGGCCTTCCGGTCGAAGATCGCCGCGGAGGTCGATTTCGACCCGGTCGCCCAGGGGCTGACCGAGGAACAGGCCGGACGGCTCGACAGGGCCGCCCAGTTCGCCCTGGTCGGCGCCCGTGAGGCGGTTTCGGACAGCGGCCTGGACATGACGGGCATCGACCCGTTCCGCACCGGCGTCACCATCGGCAGCGCGGTCGGCGCGACCACCGGGCTCGACTACGAGTACGCGGCGGTCAGCAACAACGGCGCCGAGTGGCTCGTCGACCACGAGCGGGCCGTACCGCACCTGTACGACTACTTCGTGCCGAGCTCGTTCGCGGCCGAGGTGGCGTGGGAGTTCGGCGCGCAAGGCCCCACGGCGGTGGTCTCCACCGGCTGCACATCGGGTCTGGACTCGGTCGGCCACGCCGTCGAGCTGATCCGCGAGGGCAGCGCCGACGTCATGATCGCCGGCGCCACGGAGGCGCCGATCTCGCCGATCTCGGTCGCCTGCTTCGACGCGATCAAGGCCACGTCGAACCGCAACGACGAGCCGGAGACGGCCTCGCGGCCCTTCGACAAGTCCCGCAACGGCTTCGTGCTCGGCGAGGGCAGCGCGGTGTTCGTCCTGGAGGAGTACGAGCAGGCCGTGGCGCGCGGCGCGCACATCTACGCCGAGATCGCCGGGTTCGCCTCACGCTCCAACGCGTACAACATGACGGGCCTGCGGGCGGACGGCGCGGAGATGGCCGAGGCCATCGGCGCGGCGCTGGAGGAGGCCGGGATCCCCGGTACCGACATCGACTACATCAACGCGCACGGCTCGGGCACCCTCCAGAACGACCGCCACGAGACGGCCGCGTTCAAGAAGAGCCTCGGCGACCACGCGTACGCGACGCCCGTCTCCTCCATCAAGTCGATGATCGGGCACTCGCTCGGCGCCATCGGCTCCCTGGAGATCGCCGCGTCCGCGCTCGCCATCGAGCACGGCATGGTGCCGCCGACCGCGAATCTGCACGAGGCCGACCCCAAGTGCGACCTCGACTACACGCCGGTCCACGCCCGGGAGCGCGAGATCAACACCGTACTCAGTGTGGGCAGCGGCTTCGGCGGATTCCAGAGCGCGATCGTGCTCACCAAGCCCGAGCGGAGGAAGACGGCATGACGAGCGAGCTGCTCGAACGTACGGCGGTGCGCTCCGCGACCGCTGTGTTCACCGGGATCGGCGTCACCGCGCCCAACGGGCTTGGTACGCAGGCCTGGTGGGAGGCGACGGTGAGGGGCGAGAGCGGCATCCGGCCGGTCTCCCGCTTCGACGCCTCCGGCTACCCCGCCACCCTCGCGGGCGAGGTGCCCGGCTTCGACGCCGCCGAGCACATCCCCAGCCGGCTGCTCCCCCAGACCGACCACATGACGCGGCTCGCCCTGACCGCCGCGAAGGAGTCCCTGGAGGACTCCGGCGCCGACCCGGCCGAGATGCCGCCGTACTCGGCGGGCGCGGTCACCGCGGCCTCCGCGGGCGGTTTCGAGTTCGGCCAGCGCGAGCTCCAGGCGCTGTGGAGCAAGGGCGGTCAGTACGTCTCCGCCTACCAGTCGTACGCGTGGTTCTACGCCGTCAACACCGGCCAGATCTCCATCCGGCACGGCCTTCGCGGGCCCAGCGGTGTGCTCGTCACCGAGCAGGCGGGCGGCCTCGACGCGGTCGCCCAGGCCCGGCGCCAGCTGCGCAAGGGCAGCAAGCTCATCGTCACGGGCGGCGTGGACGGCGCGGTCTGCCCGTGGGGCTGGACGGCGCAGCTCGCCGGCGGGCGGATGAGCCCGGTCGCCGACCCCGGGCGCGCGTTCCTGCCCTTCGACCGTGAGGCCAGCGGTTACGTCGCCGGAGAGGGCGGCGCGATCCTGGTCCTGGAGGACGCCGAGGCGGCCCGTGAGCGCGGCGCGCGGATCTACGGCCAGCTCTCGGGTTATGCCGCCACCTTCGACCCGGGGCCGGGTCGGGGTGGCGAGCCGGGCCTGCGCCGAGCGGCCGAACTCGCGCTGATGGAAGCCGGGTTGACGGACTCCGACGTGGACGTCGTCTTCGCGGACGCGTCCGGGGTGCCCGAGCTCGACCGCCAGGAGGAGGCGGCGCTGACCGCGCTGTTCGGGCCCCGCGGGGTGCCGGTGACGGCCCCGAAGACCATGACGGGCCGATTGTCCGCCGGCGGCGCCTCGCTCGATCTCGCGGCGGCGCTGCTCTCCATCCGGGACGCGGTGATCCCGCCGACCGTGAACGTCACCGACCCGGTCGCGGCCGACGCGCTCGACCTGGTCACCGAGGCCCGGCGCGGGCCCGTACGCACCGCACTGGTCCTGGCCCGCGGGACCGGCGGCTTCAACGCTGCGGCCGTCGTGACCGCGGCGCACTGAACTCCCCTGTTGTCATTGCGGATTGAGAGAGGCGACCTTCATGAATCTCAAGGAACTGACCACGCTGCTTCGTGAGTGCGCGGGTGTCGGCGAGGGGATCGACCTGGACGGGGACGTCCTGGACGTGCCCTTCGACGACCTGGGGTACGACTCGCTCGCCATCCTCCAGGTGACGGGTGTGATCGAGCGGGATTACCAGATCCAGCTGTCGGACGACACGGTGGCGGAGGCGTCGACCCCGCGGGTGTTGCTGGAGTTCATCAACGAGTGCCTGACGTCTGCGACGGCTGCGGCGTAGTCCTCACGTCGGCTGCCGTGCCCCGCCCCGGGGTGCGGCAGCCTTCTGCGTTCCGCGGGGTTGCCGTGCTTCACCGGCCGCTGTCGGGTGCCCTACAGGGGCGCGGGGAACTGCGCAGGCTCGGGGTCCGGGGTGCGGGGGGGGGTGTGCGGAGGGGACTTGGGCGCCGCGCACGCGCAGAAGTGCCCGCACGCCGGGGGATTGCGTGCGGGCACTTGCTCTGGGGCCCCGGAGGGGCATGGCGTCGGGCCGGGTCGTCAGATCAGGTCGTCAGATCAGGTCGTCAGATCAGGTCGTCGCGGGTGATCTGGCGGTCCTGGATCTGCCAGGCCCCACCCACTCGCACCACCCGGTCCACACACAGCGTGCTCGCCTTGATCTCCGGCCGCCCACCCCGCGGCGTCTCGATGACCAGCGCGTAGCAGCGGGCGGTCACGACGTCGCCGTCGACGCCCTCGACCGAGACCATGCCCAGCCAGTGACGCCGCTGGACGCCGGCCTTCGCGTACGCCTCGGTCGCGGCTGCGGCCGCCGCGGTGATGGCCTCGCGGCCGACCGCCGGCACCGGCTGTGCGTTGGCGGCGAACACGCCGTCCGTGGTGAAGGTGTGGGCCCACTCCTCGACCCGGCCGTCGTCGAGCAGATGCATCTGCTGCGCGTAGAACTGCTGGATCTCCGTGTACAGCCCGGCCGTGGTGGTCTGCGGCAGCTCGGTGACGCTCATGGGGGTCCTCTCCTCCTGGATCTTCCTGCTCCCTGAGCATCGGGGCCACCGCTCGACCCGCGCTGGTGCGCCGGTGGGGGCCGCATCCCCCGGCGCGGGCCGCAGCCCCGCCCGGCGACCCGCGCCCGGGGTCAAGCCCGGCTCGACACCGGTTCGAGTGGCCCGGCGCACTTTGGCCGCGTACACCAACTCATCCGAGGAGATTCGTATGACTCAGCCCAAGGTCACCAGCGAGCGCCGGGTCGCGCTCATCACCGGGGCGACCAGCGGGATCGGTCTGGCGTCGGCGCGCGCGCTGGGCGAGGCCGGTCTCGCGGTGTTCATCTGCGCGCGCAACGCCGAGTCGGTGGAGCTGACCGTGAAGGAGCTCCGCGAGGAGGGCCTCGACGTGGCCGGCGCGACCGCCGACGTCCGCAGCGCCGACTCCGTCAAGGAGCTCGTGGCCGCCGCCGTCGAGACGTACGGCCGGGTCGACGTCGTCGTCAACAACGCCGGCCGCAGCGGTGGCGGCGTGACCGCCGACGTGTCGGACGAGCTGTGGGACGACGTCATCGACACCAACCTGAACAGTGTGTTCCGGGTGACCCGTGAGGCGCTCAACGTGGGCGGCATGCGCGAGCGCGGCTGGGGCCGCATCATCAACATCGCCTCCACCGCGGGCAAGCAGGGTGTGGTGCTCGGTGCCCCGTACTCGGCCTCCAAGCACGGCGTGGTCGGCTTCACCAAGGCGCTCGGCAATGAGCTCGCCCCGACCGGCATCACCGTGAACGCGGTCTGCCCCGGCTACGTCGAGACGCCGATGGCGCAGCGCGTGCGCCAGGGCTACGCCGAGGCGTACGACACCTCCGAGGACGCGATCCTCGCCAAGTTCACCTCGAAGATCCCGCTCGGCCGCTACTCGACGCCCGAGGAGGTCGCGGGTCTGGTCGGCTACCTGGCCACCGACACCGCCGCCTCGATCACCGCGCAGGCCCTCAACGTCTGCGGCGGCCTCGGCAACTTCTGAGCCCGAGGGCGAAAGAGCAGACCGAACCGCCGGCCCGACGGCTTCCCGCAACTCCCGTCAGCAGTAAAGGAATTCACCCGTGTCCGTGACCGGAACGAAGCACCACACCCTCCACAGCGTCGCCGTCGCCGCCCCCGCCGAGGTCGTGTACGGGATCGTCGCCGATGTCACCAAGTGGCCGCAGTACTTCGGCCCCAATGTGCACGTCGAGCACCTGGAGCAGGACGACCGCGCGGAGCGCATCCACATCTGGGCGACCGCCAACGGCGCCGTCAAGAACTGGATCTCGCGCCGTACCTTCGACCCCGAGGGGCTGCGGGTCGACTTCCGCCAGGAGGTCTCCGCGCCGCCGGTGGCCGGCATGGGCGGCGCCTGGGTGGTCTCGCCCGTGGACGCCGAGACCTCACTGCTCGAACTCCACCACGACTTCGAGGCCGTCGACGACGTTCCGGCGTCGGTGGAGTGGATCCGCGCGGCCGTGGACCGCAACAGCGGGGCCGAGCTGAACAACATCAAGGAACTCGCCGAGCAGCACGCCCAGTTGGACGAGCTGGTCTTCATGTTCGACGACACCGTCCACATGGACGCCGACGCCTCCGATGTATTCGACTTCCTGAACCGGGCCGACCTGTGGCCCGAGCGGCTGCCGCACGTGGCGCGTCTGGAGCTGACCGAGGACGAGCCGGGTGTGCAGGTCATGGCGATGGACACCAGCACCGCCGACGGTTCGGTGCACACCACCGAATCGATCCGCGTGGTGTTCGCGCCGGACCGCATCGTCTACAAGCAGACCACCGTGCCGGGGCTCATGACCGCGCACACCGGCCGCTGGACGATCGCCGAGACCGAGGGCGGCGTCGACGTCACCTCGCGCCACACCGTCACGCTGCGCACCGACACCATCGAGAAGTATCTCGGTGAGGGCAAGACGGTCGCCGACGCCCGTGCCTATGTGCACCGTGCGCTGTCCACCAACTCCACCAACACCTTGAAGCTTGCCCGCACTTACGCGGAGGCGCTCCGTGGCTGACACGCTGTCCCCCGACGCGCTGCCCGAGGTGCCGGACCGGCTCGACCAGCTGCTGTCCCGGGCGGCCGCCGCACACCCGGCGCGGCCCGCCGTCGTCACCGACGACTTCACGATGGACTACGCCGCCTTCGATGCCCGGGTGACGGCCGTGGCCGCCGGGCTCCAGGCGCTCGCGCCGGAGCCGTCGGTCGTGGCGGTCGGGACGGTGCTGCACCCGGATGTCGCGGTCGCCTACTACGCGGCCGTGCGGGCCGGGCACACCGTGGCCGTCGTCAACCCGCTGCTGCGCGAGGACGACCTGGCGCACGTCCTCGGCCTTGCCGGAGCCCGGGTGGTTCTGCTCGACGCGGGTCTGAACGCGCGTCTGGGCCACGTCCGCGACCGGCTGCCCGCGCTGCGTGACGTGGTGCTGATCGGCGCCGGTACGGACGGGCTCGACCTGCTCTCGCGCGACGAGCCGCTCGCCGCGCACGGCAAGGGGTCCGGCGACACCGCCGCCCTCCAGTTCACCAGCGGCACCACGGGCCGGCCCAAGGCGGTCCGGCTCAGCCACCGCAATGTGACCGTGAACGCCGCGCAGATCGCGGGGGCGCACCGGCTCGACGGCGAGTCGGTCACCCTCAACCACCTGCCGACGTACCACCCGATGCACCTCAACTCGGCGATCGCCGCGGGCGCCACGCAGGTGCTGTGCGCGTCCCCCGAGCCGTACGCGGCCCTGATGACCGCCAACCGGCACGGGGCGACGATCCTGTACAGCCTGCCGGTGCGCCTTGCCCGGCTCGCGGCCGACCCGGATCTCGACTCCGTCTCGATGCCGACGGTCCAGCGCATCGCGTCGGGCGGCTCGGGCCTCCCGGTGGCGGCCGCGCGCCGGCTGTCCAAGCGGTTCGGGGTGCCGGTCTTCCAGGGGTACGGGCTCGCCGAGACCTCTCCGCTGACCCACAGCGACGACCCGGACCAGCCGGTGCACGGCTCGGTCGGCACCCCCGTCGCCGGGACCGAGTGCCGGGTCGTCGACATCGAGTCGCGCGCGGCGCTCACGGCCGGCGGTGTCGGCGAGGTGCAGCTGCGCGGACCGCAGGTGATGCAGGGGTACGCGGGCGGCCCCGACGGCACGGGACTCGAACCGGACGGCTGGCTGAACACCGGTGACGTCGGCCGGATCGACGAGGACGGCCGGCTGTTCCTGGTGGACCGCCTCAAGGACGTCTTCAAGTGCGACAACTTCCTGGTCGCACCCTCGGACGTGGAGCGCGTCCTGCGCCGTGACGCGCGGGTCGCCGATGTCGTGGTGGTCGAGCTCGCGGACGTCGAGCACGGCGCGGTCGCCGGCGCCCTCGTGGTGCTCGCGGGCACCCACTACCACGACGGCGCCGTCCTCGCGGAGGTGATCGCGCAGGCCAACGACACCCTGCCGTACTACCAGCAGGTCCGTGACGCCATGACGCTCGACGCCATCCCGCGCTCGGGCAACGGGAAGATCCAACGCCGGGTGCTCGCACAGCAGTTGACGTCTCATCAGCCGGTCGCCGGCTGACTTCGCGAGACCCCGCATGTCCTTCACCGCGTCCGCCGTCGCGGGCGGTCGTGCCGCGTTCGCCACGGCCGGCGCCTGACGGCTCGGGAGGCCGGCCGCGTCCGGAGAGAGCCCAGAAAGAGAAGGGATTCACCATGGAGTACCGCCGTCTCGGCGCCTCGGGACCGGTGGTCAGCCGGGTCGCGTTCGGGAACTCGCTGACCGCGGGCAACCAGTTGGACGACCGGGCCGCCGCCGCCTGCGTGCGGGCCGCGCTCGACGCGGGCATCACCACGTTCGACACCGCCGACGCGTACGCCGAGGGCCGGGCCGAGGAGCACCTCGGCCGGGCCCTCGCGGGCGTCGACCGGGACACCGTCGTGATCTGCACCAAGGTCGGCAGGGGCGGTGGGCCAGGGCCGGGCGCTCTGTCGCGCACCCGGATCGCCGCGTCCCTCGATGCCTCCCTGCGCCGGCTCGGCACCGGGCACATCGACCTCTACCAGGCGCATCTGTACGACGATTCGACGCCGCTCGACGAGACGATGAGCGCGTTCGCGGACGCCGTCGCCGCGGGCAAGGTCCGCCATATCGGCGTCTCGGAGTGGGCCGCCGACGAGATCGAGCGGGCCACCGTGCTCGCCCGTGAGCTGGGCATCGAGCTGGTCTCCAACCAGCCGCAGTACTCGATGCTGTGGCGGGTCATCGAGGCCGAGGTCGTGCCGGCCTGTGCACCGCTCGGCATCGGCCAGATGGTCTGGTCGCCGCTGGCCGGCGGCGTACTGACCGGAAAGTACCGGCCGGGTCGTCGGGCGCCCGCCGGATCGCGGGCGGTGGCCGCCAAGGGCGGCGAGGTGTCCATCCAGCGCTACCGCTTCCTGTCGGACGAGGTCCTCACCGCGGTCGGCCGGGTCGCCGCGCTGGCCGACGAGGCCGGCCTCACGATGGCTCAGCTCGCCCTTGCCTGGGTGTTGCAGAACACGCAGGTCGCCACGGCCGTCATCGGGGCCTCCGCGCCCGAGCAGATCGGCCGCAATCTGGCGGCCGCCGACACCGTGCTCGACCCGGAGCTGCTCGCCCGGATCGACACCGCGCTCGGCCCCGTCGTGGTCACCGACCCCGGACTGACCCTGAGCCGGATGCTCCGCGCCAAGACCGCCGCCCCCGCCCCCGCCACCCTCTGAGAGGTACCGCTGTGACCACTTCCACGACCAACCGGGAGATCCACCGGACGCGCGCCGGGATCGAGATCGACGCGCCCGCCGACACCGTCTACCGGGCGCTGACCCATGTGGCCGACTGGCCGCTGCTGTACCCCTGGATCGCGCACACCGAGGTCATCGCCCAGGACGGGCAGGACGACGAGGTGAAGTTCTGGGCGGTGCGGCCCGGCCCCGAGGGCGGGCTTCGCGTCTGGACCTCCCGGCGGACCCTCGACCCGGTGGCGCTGCGCATGGACTTCGCGCAGCAGGGCTCGGTGGGCCCGATCAAGGAGTTGGGCGGCACCTGGGACTTCCTGCCCCGCTCGGACGGCGGCTGCCAGGTGGTGTCCGGGCACTGGTTCACCACCGACGCCGACCCGCAGGACACCGCGGGCGAGCTCGACCGGCACGGCGGGCTCCAGATGCGCACCCTCAAGTCCAAGACGGAGCAGCCCGCTTCGCTGACCTCGGACGTGGTCCGGGTCGAGGACAGGGCGGTGGTTCCCGGCTCGGTGGCCGAGGTGCACGCCCGGCTCCTGGCGGCGCTGCCGCCGCACGAGGGGGGTGAGGACAGCGCCTGGTTCGGCGTCCAGGACGGTGTGCCGGCCGTGCAGATCGAGCACGGCGGCCACACCCTCGTACAGAAGCCCCTGACACCGCCCGGCCCCGCCGAGCTGTACCGGCGCCGGTGGCGTCTGACGCAGACGCCCGACGGTGTCGTGGTGCGGGCCGATGTGCTCGCCGTGGCGTCGCTCGGCCGCGACCGGGTGCTCGACCTGGCCACCGCGGATGTGCGGTCCGCGCTCGCCCTGGCCGGGCAGCGATGACGGCGGCCGCCGAGGAGGTCCGTGCCGGGGCCCGCGCCGACGAGGAGCACCGCAGTGACGTGTGCATCGTCGGGGCGGGCCCCGCCGGTCTGACCCTCGCGCTGCTGCTGCTCAAGTCCGGGGTGCGGGTGAGTGTGGTGGAGCGGTCGCGCTCGCACCAGCGGGAGTTCCGCGGCGAGATCCTCCAGCCGGGCGCGATGACGGTCCTCGACCGGCTCGGGGTGCTGGACGGCGCCCGCGCCCGCGGCTGCCACGAGCACGACCGGTTCCGCCTTGTGGAGCAGGACCGGGTGCTGCTCGACATCGACTACCGCGCGCTGCCGGCCCCGTACGACCATCTCCTGTCCATCCCGCAGTCCCACCTGCTCACCGAACTCCTGTTGCACTGCGCCGAGTTCGCCGGTTTTGAGTACGTGGACGGGTGCCGCGTCAACGCGCTGCTGCGTGACGAGCGGGGCCGGATCACCGGAGCATCCGCCGACGGGCACGTCTTCCACAGCAAGGTCGTGGTCGGCGCCGACGGGCGGTTCTCCAAGGTACGCCGGCTCGCCGGGATCGAGGCGGGCCGCAGCGAGGCGTTCGACCAGGACGTGCTGTGGTTCAAGCTGACCCGGGACGAGCCCGAAGTCAGCCACGATGTACGGGTGTTCAGGAGCGCCGGCACCAGCCCGGTGCTCGCGTACGGGTCCTGGCCCAACCGGATCCAGGTCGGCTGGACGCTGCCGCACGGCGGGTACAGACACGTCGTCGCACAGGGGCTCGGCCACGTCAAGGAGCAGCTGGCGAAGGCGGTGCCGGCGTACGCGGATCTGATCGACGCGCAGATCACCTCGCTGCGCGATCTGAGCCTGCTGGACGTGTTCTCGGGGCGCGCCGAGCGGTGGGCCACCGACGGGCTCGTCCTGATGGGCGACGCCGCGCACACCCACAGTCCGATCGGCGCGCAGGGCATCAACCTGTCGGTGCAGGACGCGGTCGTGCTGCACCCGCTGCTCGTGGAGTCGGTGGGCCGCAGCGACGCGAGCGCCGCGTTCCTGTCGCGGTTCGAGGAGCGCAGGGCGCCCGACATCGCGACGATGATGCGGCTCCAGGGCATGCAGTCCAAGGCGATGCTGTCGACCGGTACGTTCGCGACGCGGGTGCGCCCCAAGCTCGCGGCCGTGGTCAAGCACACCCCGGTCTACCGCAAGGTGCTGCGCACCATCGCGTTCGGCAACCCGTCGATCGAGGTGGCCGAGGGGCTCTTCACCGCGCGCTGAAGCTGTCGCACAGGTACATCTGGCGGACACGTAAAAGGCGGGCCGGGTCTTCAAGACCCGGCCCGCCTCCCGTGTGCGGTGGTGCGGTGTGCCTCAGCCGGCTCGGACGGCGGCGACCTCGGTGCGGGCCGAGTCGACGACCGCCTTGTACAGGCCGCCCTTGACCTCGGCGTGCACGGCCATGATCTGCGCGTCGGCCGCCATCTCCGGGCTCTTGAGGACCGGCAGGTAGGCCTGGGGGCCGCTCCACCAGCCGATGTTGACGTAGGCGCCGGTCTCGCGGTTGGAGTGCACCAGCTGGTGGCCGAGGAAGCCCTCGTGGCCCTTGACGAAGGACAGGTGGCCGAGGAAGGAGCCCTCGAAGGCCTGCTGGTCGGCGCCCTCGCGCAGGGTGAACGTGGTGAGCGCGACCGCGGCGTCCGCGGACGGCACGGCGAGCGCGCCGAGCCCGTCGGCCGCGTTCTCGCCGGCGAGGACCGGGCCGTGCACGCTGGTGATGGCGGCGAGATAGACGAAACGGCTGGAGACGGCGGTGAAGAACTGCCAGTCGCCGACGACCGTGCGGTGCGCGTCGGCGTCGCGCCACCAGGTGAGGATGACGAAGTTGTCGGGCTCCTTGATGCCGCGCAGCAGCGCGGTGCGCAGCAGACCGTCCTTGGCGGCGACGGCCTCCTTGTACTTGAGGTAGGCCTTCTCGAACTCGGCGCCCTTCGCCTTGTGCTTCTCCTTGAGGACGAAGTGGGCGACCGCGACGACGGGGCTGTTCTCGCTCATGAGGTGAACCTTCCGATGCTTCGGGTGGATGGGTTACGCGGTGACCGGCAGCTGTGCGTAGGCGTGGACGTACTTGTCGAGGACCGTGCGGTAGTACTCCGGTCCGAAGCCGAGCCCGTACACCGGCGGCACGAGACGGCAGAGCTTGTCGATGGAGACGGGCTGGGCGCCGGATGCCTCCACGTAGGACTTCTCGGCGCGGACGCCGAGCAGGTGCTCCATGTGTGTGACGACGTCCTCGATGCGCGGGGCGTGGCCCGAGGCGACGTTGACGACGTCACGGGTACGGCCGTCGACGAGCAGCGCGTGCACGATCTTGATGACGTCCTCGACGTCGATCAGGTCGCGTTGCGCGCCGCGGTGGACCTGGATGCTGCCGCCCACCAACTGCCGTACCAGGGCGGGCAGAAGCTGGTGGGCCGGCTGGTTGAAGCCGACGACGTGCGAGAGGCGCAGGATCAGGTACTCGACGTCCGAGGACTTGACGACCGCTTCGAGGGAGAGCTTATGGCGGCCGTACGGGGTCGCCGGGTAGACGGGGCCGTCCTCGCGGCCGGGCGAGGCGTCGGGCACCGAGTACATTCCGGCGGACGCGGTCGAGAAGAACACCAGGCGTTTGCCGGTCTTCTCGCAGTGCCGCAGCACCTCGTACAGGCGCTTGGACTCACGGGTGTACTGCTCCGGCGGAATGTCACCGGCGGCCGAGACCCCGGCGGCCAGCGCCACCACGTCGGGGTGGTGTTCGGCGATGCCTGCCAGGTGTCCGGCCAGGAAGCCCCTGCCGACTATCTCCATGGGGTGTGCCAACTCCTTGTGACGGGGGCTTGTTCAGGCCGCGGCGGATGTGGCCCAGGCCGGGATCTCCAGGATTTCCAGGACGGCGGTGGTGATGGTGTAGCCCGCGCCGCCGCCGTAGAGCATCACGTGGTCGCCGGGCTTCAACTCACCGGTGAGCAGCAGGTTTTCGAGGCCCGCGGCCCAGTCGCCGGCGCCGATGTGGCCGCTGCGGCGGGCGAACTCCCAGGTGGTCTCGGACTCGTCGACTCCGAGCAGGTGGTGGATCTGGAAGGGGCCCTTGATGCGGCCGGTGGAGGGGATGATGACGTACGCGATGTCGTCCATCTCCAGGCCGGCGTCGTCGAGGACGGCCTGCTTGGCCTCCTGCATCACCTTGCCGAAGCGGATGTTGGTCATCGTCTCGTCGCTGACGGCCTTCTGGGCGTCGCCGCGTGCGGTCAGGTCGATCTGCCGTTCGGCGGCGCGCGAGACGGGGCCGAACTCCTCATCCCCACGGGCCATCGGCTCCAGGGAGTTGTCGGCGACGGTCGCGGTGGCCACCAGGCGCGCGAAGCCGCCCTCGGTGGAGAGGATGGTGGCGGTGGCGCCGTCGGCGTAGGCGTTGCCGTGCCGCAGCTGCCAGCGGTTGGCGCCGGGGCCGCCGAAGCGGTCGGCGGTGGTGAGCATGACGGCGCTGCCCTTGTCGTAGCCGGCCGTGAGGTGGGCGGCGGCCAGGTCGAGCCCGCTGATGCCGATGTTGCAGCGCTGCTGCACATCGAGGCCGGGCACGGTGGCGCCGACGGTCCGCTTGGCGATGTAGGACGCGGCGGGCCAGATGTCGAGGCCCTGGAACCAGGTGCTGCCGTGCAGGAGCAGGGAGTACGCCGACTTGGCGAGGCCCGAGCGCTGGTGCGCGGTGCGGCCCGCGGCGACGGCCATGTCCGGCGGCGCCGTCCAGCCCTCGGTCTCGCTCTCGCGGGCGATCCGCACGGACTCGTACCCGAAGTCGTCGATCCACTCCTGGCCGCACTCCCCGGCCGCGACGGCCTCGGCCACCGGGACGGGCTCGGGCAGCCAGGTGCCGAGCGAGGCGACATAGATCTCGTTCCAACGCATCCAGCTACTCCCCTGTTCGGCGGTTCGGTCGAATCCTTCGGGCATACGGCATGCGCCCAAGGTCGCCATGGCCTCTCGAATCGGACTTGAGTGCGGCAGGGGAGGCTTCGGCCGAGGGCGGCTCAAGTGGCATTCGAGTGGAGCCGGTCACGCTCTTGGGCATGACCGACGGGCGGTCCGCCAAAGGCCGCTCCCACCCCCATCGGAGACCCGCCGTGCGCATCCTGTTCACCGCCCATGCGGGCAAGTCGCATCTGCGTCTGCTGATCCCTCTGGCCCAGGCCGCCGTCCGGGCCGGGCACACCGTCGCCGTGGCCGACGACGAGTCCATGCGCGAGGAGAGTGTGAGCTATGGGCTCACCTTCTTCCCTGCGGGGTTCGACTGGGCCAAGGACCCCTTCTGCATCGAGGCGATCGCGCTTCCGCTGTTCCGGGGCGACCAGGAGGCGTACGAGGACGGGCTCGTGGAGTGTGTGCTGGGGCCGCCCGCCCTGGCCGCGGCCCGCTCCATCCTGGAGATCGCCGCGGACTGGAAGCCCGATGTGATCGTCCGCGAGGGCGAGGAGATGGGCGGCCTGCTCGCCGCCGAATCGCTCGGCATCCCGCACATAGCGGTGGCCGGCGGCTCGACGCATCTGCTGCCGCCCGCCGTGACGCACGAACCGCTGAACAAGCTGCGGGCCGAGCTCGGCCTGCCCGCCTCCCCCGAGGACGAGGACGACAACTCCGTCTACCGGCACGGCCTGATCAGCTGGCTCCCGGCCGAGTGCACCGGCGACGACCTGGACCCGCGCACCCTGCGCCACTACCGCCAGACCGCGCCCTACCGCAGTGACGACAAGGCCCTGCCGTGGCTGGCCCAGCTGCCCGACGACAGGCCGGTCGTGTACGCCTCGATCGGCACGATGGCGCCGTCCATGCCGTGGAAGTCCGACGAGGTGCTGCACGCCGTGATCGAGGCCGTCTCCGGCCTGGAGTGCACCGCGCTCGTCTCGATCGGTGTGGGCCGCGACCCCGAGGAGTTCGGCAAGGTGCCGGAGCATGTGCGGCTGCTCACCGAGTGGGTGCCGCAGGACGTGCTGCTCGAAGCGGCGGACGTGTTCGTGACGCACGGTGGCCACAGCAGCATCCGCGAGGGGCTGCGCAGCGGTACGCCGATGCTGGTGACGCCCATGTACGACGACCAGCCCAACTCCGCCGGGCACGTGGCCGATGTCGGCAGCGGCATCAATCTGCCCGCCTACTGGGTCACCGGCGAGACCGTCACCGAGGCGCTCGGGCGGCTGCTCACCGAGCCCTCGTTCCGGCAGCGCGCGGCGGCCGTGCGGCGCTCGGTGCTCGCCTGTCCGCCGGTGGAGCAGCTGGTCACCGACCTCGAAACCCTGGTGGCCGCGACCGCCGGGACCGCCGCGACCGCTCCGCAGGAGGAGACATGCGTGTCCTAGTGACCGCTCTGGTCCCCAGCCACATCGTGCCGATGGTGCCGCTGACCTGGGCGCTGCGCGCGGCCGGGCACCACGTGCTGGTGGCGGGCGACGCCGAGCTGGTGACGTTCGCGTCGGCGGCCGGCCTGGACACCCGGCTGGTCGGCGGCGGCGAGACCCGCCAGCGCCTGACCCGGCCCGGCGCCGTGGCGATGCCCGACCGGGCCGGCATGGACCGCCGCGCGGACGCGGAGTGGGACGCGGCCGGCGAGCGCTGGCGTACCCGGCTCGGCGGCTACATCGACGAGCTGGTGGAGCTCGGCCGGGAGTGGGAGGCCGACCTGGTGATGACGGACCCGGTGGAGTTCGGCGGCCTCGTCGTCGCCGGCGCGCTCGGCGTACCCGGGGTGATCCACCGCTGGGGACCGGACGACTTCACCAGCCCGCTGCTGCGCCAGGCCAAGCTCCAACTCCACGATCTGTGCGTCGAGTTCGGGGCGGCCGGCTTCCCCGACCCGGCCCTGATCATCGACCCGAGCCCGGCCTCGCTGCTACCCGAGGGCGACAACACGCCCGGCCTGCTCTCGCGGTACGTGCCGTACTGCGGCACCGCCGAGCTGCCCGACTGGGCGGTCCGCAGACCCGAGCGGCCCCGGGCGCTGCTGTGCCTGGGCATGTGGCACGGGCGGGTGCTCGCCGAGACCGGCGAGCTGCCGCTGGGCTTCCGGCACGTCCTGGACGCCTGCACCGAGCACGGGCTCGACGTGCTCTTCCCGATCGACGCCCAGTATCACGCGCTGCTCGGCGGGATCCCGTCCTCGGTCAAGGTCGTCGACCGCTTCCCGATCGGTCCGGTGATGCGGCACACGTCCGTCGCCGTCCACCACGGCGGCAGCGGCACCAGCATGACCTCGTTCGCCTCGGCCGTCCCGCAGCTGGTGCTGCCCGGTGACAAGCCGTTCCTCCAGACCACCGGCCGGCTCGTCCAGGAGTCCGGCTGCGGCATCAGCCTCGCCACCGAGGCCGAGCAGCACGACCCCTCGCTCGTCCGGGACGCCCTCGCGGGCCTCCTGGAGAACGAGCGCCACCGCAAGGCCGCGCAGGACGTTCGCGCGGAGATCGAATGCCTGCCAGGCCCCACGGAACTGGTCCACACCTTGGAAGGGCTGATCTGACATGCGCTCACTCACACAGGAAAGGGAACAGGTGCCACCCCCCATGGCAGAACAGCACGGCCCGCCCGCGGTCGTCTTCAAGGGTGTCGTCAAGGAGTACGGCAGTGTGCGTGCCGTCGACGGGATCGATCTGACGATCGGCCGCGGTGAGACGGTCGCCCTTCTCGGCCCCAACGGTGCCGGCAAGTCCACCACCATCAACATGCTCCTCGGGCTCTTCCCGCCGGACCAGGGAACCATCGAGGTCTTCGGCAAGAAGCCAGAACTCGCCATGCGTGCAGGGCACTTGGGAGCCATGCTCCAGGAGGGGAAGATGATTCCCCGGGTCTCGGTGCGCGAGCTGGTCGACTTCGTGCGCGGGACCTACCGCAAGCCGCTGCCGCTCCAGGAGATTCTCGACCTCGCCGAGCTGACCAAGATCGCGGGCCGGAACGTGGACCGGCTCTCCGGCGGTCAGGCCCAGCGGGTGCGCTTCGCGCTCGCCCTGGCCGGCGACCCGGACCTGGTGGTCCTCGACGAGCCGACCGCCGCCCTCGACGTGGAGTCGCGGCGCGAGCTGTGGGCCGCGATGCAGCGGTACGCCGAGCGCGGCAACACCGTCCTGTTCTCGACGCACTACCTCGAAGAGGCCGACGACAGCGCCGACCGCGTCGTCGTCATCGCCTCGGGCCGGGTGGTCGCCGACGGCACCACCTCGCAGATCAAGTCGATGATCGAGGGCCGCACGGTGAGCTTCGTGCCGCGCGGCCACCAGGACGGCTTCGACCTGCTGCCCGGTGTCTCCTCCGTGGAGCACCGCGGCGGCCGCGTCCATCTGCGCACCAGTGACTCCGACTCCACGGTGCACGCGCTGTCGCGCGCCGACGCCTTCACCGACCTGGAGGTCTCGGGCGTGGGCCTGGAAGAGGCCTTCATCGCGCTCACCCACCAGTCCCGCCACGCGGCCGCTCCGGAAGGACGGACCACCTGATGCTCGGTTACATCCGCCTCGAAATCCTGCGGCTCATCCGCAACGGCGGCTACCTCATGATGAGCCTCATCATGCCGGTCGGCCTGTATGTCACCCTCGCGGGCGGCGGCCCCGACCAGGAGTCCCTGGTACGGGCGATGGTGGGCGCGGCGGCGTTCGGCGCGCTCGGTGTGGTCATCACCAACGGCACCGGCATCGCCGAGGACCGGGCGCTGGGCTGGCTGCGCCAGCTGCGGCTCACCCCGCTGTCGCCGGTGCAGGTCGTCATCGCCCGTGGCGCCGTCGCCACCTGCCTCGGCATCCTGCCCATCGTGGTCATCGGCCTGATCGGCAAGTTCTACCGGGGCGTCGACCTCTCCCCGGGCACCTGGCTGGAGATCTTCCTGCTGCTTTGGGTCGGCATCGCCCCGCTCGCGATGCTCGGCATCGGCATCGGCTACCTCTTCAAGGCGCAGCTCGCCCAGATCGCCGGCACCGTCTCGTATCTGACGCTCACCCTGCTCGGCGGCCTGATGATGCCGACCGACACCCTGCCCAGCTGGCTCCAGCCGCTGTCGAAGGAGACCCCGGTCTACCGCTACGCCCAGCTCTCCTGGGACGCGGCCGCCAACTCCGCGCCGAGCGGCACCGGCCTCGGTGTGCTCGCCCTGTGGACCGCGCTGCTCGCGGCCTTCGCCGCCTTCGCCTACCGCAGGGGCGGCCGCCGCGCCTGATTCCGTCAGCTCCACCGAAGTGCCCGCGGGGACTCCCCCCGCGGGCACTTTCGTGTTCGTAGCGGACGCGAGTCGCATTCGAGCGGATGCCCCCACCCTTGCCCTGCCACTGACCGTACGCGATGGAGTGAGGCAACTGAATGCGCGTGTTGTTCGTGGGGCACGGGCCGGCCCATGTCCCCTGGATCATCCCGCTCGCCTGGGCCTGCCGCCTTGCGGGCCACGAGGTGCGGGTGGCGGTGCGGCCCCAGTGCGTGGCCCCCGTCACCCGGGCCGGTCTGGTGGCCGTGCCCGTCGGCGACGAGGCCGCGACCGCCGAGGTCGCGGCCCGCCAACTGGGCCTCGGCCCCGGCCGGTTGAAGACGGCGGCAGAATCGGTCGCGGTGCTCGACGCCGATCTGAGCGAGGCGCTCATCGAGAAGATGATCGCCGTCGCCGACACCCTCACCGACGACCTCGTCGACTTCGCGCGCTTCTGGCGCCCCGACATCGTGGTGCACGACACGGCCGCCGCGGCCGGTCTGGTGGCCGCCGCCGCGGTCAAGGTCCCGGCGGTCGGCCACACGTGGGGCGTCTCGCTCGGTGTGCACTGCGAGAGCGAGGCCGAGCTGCGCCCGTCGTACGCGGCGCTCTTCGAGCGGTTCGGCGTCGACCCGGTGGTCGGCCCCTCGGTGTGGATCGACCCGTGCCCGCCGGGGCTGCGCCCGCCGCACGGGGTGCGCCGCGCCAACATGCGCTACATCCCGTTCGCGGGCCCCGCGGCCCTGCCGGACTGGCTGCGCTCGGAGCGCCCGTCGGGCCGCCCCCTGGTGTGTGTCACCGGCGGCGTCACCACCTCCGCCCTCGACGAGGTGCGCGACCACGTGGTGCGCTCGCTGCTCGGCCTCGGCACCGACGTCGTCCTCGCCGTCACCCCCGAGCAGGCCGCGCACACCGGCCAACTCCCGAACGGTGTACGGCTGGTGGAGTCCTTCCCGCTGGACGTGCTGCTCGCGCACTGCGACGCGCTGGTCCACCACGGAGGCGTCGGCAGCGGCCTCATCGCCGTCACCCACGGCCTTCCCCAGCTCCTGCTGCCGCGCAACGCCTTCCAGGAGCACTGGTCCCATCTGGTGCGCGCCTCCGGCGCCGGCACCGCGCTGCCCGCCGACGCCGAGGAGGGCGCGGTGGGCACGGCCGTACAGGACCTGCTGCGCCGCCCCTCCTACCGGGAGCGGTCGCAGGCGCTGCGGGCCGAGACCGACCGGATGCCCACCCCCGACCGGCTCGTGGGCTTCCTGGAGGAGTGCGTGAGAGCCGGCCGCACGGACGTTCCCACACCTGAGGAGACAGGAAGACGATGACCGTACTCCTTGAGCCCACGACGGGCACCGACCGCTTCGTGCGGGGCGAGACCATGCACGGCCTGTTCCAGGACGCGGCCCGCCGCTTTCCCGAGGAGATCGCCGTACGCCACCGGGGGGTTGGCATCTCCTACCGCGAGCTGGCTGCCGCGTCCGACGCGTACGCGGCGCTCCTCCAGGCGCACGGCGTGCGGCGCGGACAACTGGTGCCGGTGCTCATGGAGCGCGGCACCCCGCTGATCGCGGTGCTGCTCGCCCTGTTCAAGTGCGGGGCCGCCTACTCCTTCCTGGACGCCCGCTGGCCCGTCGACCGGCTCGAGGCAGTGATCGGCCGGCTGGGCGCGCCGCTCCTGGTGACCACCGTGGCGGGCGACTGGCCGGTGCCGGTGTGGACGCCGCCGAAGGAGGACCTGGCCCGTACCGCCGCGAGCGGGCTCACCCCCGCGCCGGTCGCGGTGCGCGGCTCCGACGCCTGCTCGGTGTTCTTCACCTCGGGCTCCACCGGCGCCCCCAAGGGTGTGGTGTCGAGCCACGAGAACGTCGTGCGGCTCTTCGACGGCCCCTTCTACGCCGAGCTGGGCCCCGGCACGGTGATGCCGCAGACCGCTCCCCCGACCTGGGACGGCTTCGCCCTGGACTGCTGGAGCATGCTCCTGACCGGTGGGCGCACCGTGCTGCTCGACGAGACGGTCCTCGTGCCGCGCACCCTGCGGGCGCTGATCGCCGAGGAGGGCGTGAACGCCGCGTTCATGACGACGCAGCTGTTCAACATGCTGGTCACCACCGATGTGGGCGCCTTCGCCGGGATGAAGTGGCTGTCCATCGGCGGCGAGCGGGCCGCCCCGCCCCGGGTGCGTGCCTTCCTCACCGAACATCCCGGCATCCGGCTGCTCAATGTGTACGGGCCCGTCGAGTGCGGGGCCGTCGTCACCGGGCACGTGGTGTGCGCCGAGGACTGCGACGACCCGGCCGGCATCCCGCTCGGCCGCGCCCTCGCCCACACCGATGTGTACGTCCTGGACGGCACCCGGGTGTGCACGCCGGGCGAGACCGGCGAACTGTGCCTGGGCGGGCCGGGCCTGGCGCTCGGCTATCTCGGGAACCCGGAGCTGACCCGGGAGGTCTTCGTCGAGGTCGAGATCGACGGACGGCCCCAACGCCTCTACCGTACCGGCGACTTGGGCAACCGCTCGGCCGAGGGCGTGTTCCACTACACCGGCCGCGGCGACCGCCAGATCAAGATCCGGGGCCATCGGATCGAGCCGGCCGAGGTGGAGCGCACCGTGGAGCGGGTGGTCACGGTGACGGGCGCCGCGGTCGTGCCGGTGCCCAAGCCCGACGGCTCCTACCACGGGCTCGCGCTGTTCTACACGCGCGCCGCCGCCGGGATCGGCCCGGACGAGCTGCGCGGGCGCCTCGCCGAGCTGCTGCCGGAGTACCTGGTGCCCCGCCGGGTCCAGTTCCTCGACCAGTTCCCGCAGCTCGCCAACGGCAAGGTCGACCGGCGTGACCTCGCCGCGCGGGTCCGCCCCGAGCGGGAGCACCCGGCAGGGCTTGCCGCCGAGTCGTTCGACGGTACGGCGGCCCTGGTCGCCGACGGGTTCCGGGCGGTGCTCGACACCGACCGGGTGCCGGGCGACGTGTCGTTCTTCGAGCTCGGCGGCAGTTCGCTCGAAGCGGCCCGGCTGTGCCAGCACCTGGACGCGGTGCTCGGCGCGGCCGTGCAGCCCTCGCAGATCTTCCGTACACCGACGGTGCACCGGCTCGCCGCCTGGCTGGACGCCACGGCCCGCACGGCCGGGGCCGCCGATGCCCCGGTGCCCGGCCTTGAGCCCGGCGAGATTTTGCTGCCGCCCGAGCAGTCCGGCTTTCTCTTCGCCGCAGCCCACGACAAGGACGGGCTCGGCGGGCTCTGCCGGATGACCTGGTGGCTCGACGGGCCGCTCGACCTCGACGCCCTCACCGCCGCCGTCGGCGACGTCCACCTGCGCCATCAGGCCCTGCACGCACGGTACTTGATCCGCAACAACGAGATCGGGTACGCGGTGGTGCCGGAGCGGCCGGCCGATGCCGAGGTGATCCGGCTGCCCGGCGCCCCGGACGAGGAGAGCGCGGCGGCCGCATGGCTGGGCGCGGCCCTCACCCCGCTGCGGGTGCGCGACGCGCAGGTGTGGCGGTGCGCCGCCGTACGCGCCGAGGACACCGGACGCACCCTGTTCGGTCTGGTCGCCCACCATGTGGCGTTCGACGGGGCGTCCGAGACGGTGCTCGCCGCGGACCTCTCGCTCGCCTACGCCGCCCGGCTCGCGGGCCGCGCCCCCGCCTTCCCCGCACCGGCCGCGACCCTCGCCGAGGTCTCCGCCGACCACCGCAGGGTGATGGCGCGGGTCGACCTGGCGGCGCAGGCCGCGTACTGGGAGGACCATCTGGAGCTGCAGGAGCCCCTGGAGCTGCCGGGCCGCACCGACAACGACCGCAACGCCGGTCCCGGCTACTCCCCTTCCCTGACCGTGACCCACACCGAGCTCGCCCGCTGGGACGCGCGGGCACGCGAACTCGGCACCACCCGGTTCGCGCTTCTCGCCGCCCAATTCGGCGTCGTCCTGCGCGAGTTGACGGGCCAGGACGACATCGCCGTCAAGGTGCCGGTGGCCCGCAGGGGCAGCGAGGTGCTCGCCTCCGCCGTCAGCTGCCGGGTCGACCTGCTCTTCCTGCGCTTCTGGCCGCCGCACAAGGACGGTGGCGCCGGGCTCCTGGAGCAGGCGGCCGCCCATGTCGACGAGGCGCTGGCCGCTCAGGAGACCGGCGGCGCGCAGCTGGCCCGGACCGTGGTCCTGACCGGCGGCGGCGAGTCACTGCGCCCGATGCCGAGCTTCCTGATGCAGGACGACCCGGATCCGCGCCTCGAACTCCCGGGCTGCACCGCCCAGTTGTCGCGCATCGGCGCCCCCACCATGTTCACCGAGCTGGAGCTCGACGTCCGCATCACCCCGGACGGCGCCCTGATCACCGCATCGGTACGCACCGACCGCATACCGGCCGGCATCGCGGACCGGGTGGTGACCGACTACACCGGCCGGCTGCGCCGCGGCCCCGCCGCACGCGCCGAAGCCCCCGCCGCTCCCCTCACCTCCAAGGACACCTCATGCGTGTACTGATCCTGAGCAGCCCCGAGTCCACCCACTTCACCTGCATGGTGCCGCTGGCCTGGGCACTGCGCGGCGCCGGGCACGAGGTCCTGGTCGCCGGTCAGCCCGACATCATTGCGATGGCCCGTTCGGCGGGCCTCAACACGGTCGCGGTGGGCCGGCAGTTCTTCGGCAAGGACCTGCTCAGCCCACCGCTGCCGCCGAACAAGCGGCCCATCGAGATCGTCGGCCCGCTCACCCCGAAGATGACGATGATCGGCTCCCGGGTGTGGGTGCTCCACACCCGCTACATGGCACCCAAGTACCTCGAAGTCGCCGCGGCGTTCAAGCCCGACCTGGTGATCTCGGAGATCTTCGACTGGGTCGCCTGCCTCGTCGGCGGCGTGCACAGGATCCCGGTGGTCTCGCACCGTTGGGGCGTCGACCCGATGAGCCACCTGATGCGCGCCACCGCCGAGGATCTGCTCGCCGGCACCTGCGAGCGGCTCGGCATCGAGGGCGGCCTGCCCAAGCCCGACCTGCTGCTCGACCCGGCGCCTCCGCAGCTCCTGGTCAAGGGCGCGCCGGCCGGGGCGCCGATCCGGCACATTCCCTTCAACGGCACGGGTTCCGTGCCGAGTTGGCTGCGCCAGCGCGGCGACAAGCCCCGGGTCTGCGTGACCATGGGCCGCCAGACCATCTCGCTCGGCGGGCTCCCGATGTTCCGGGGCATCGTCGAGGCCTTCGGCGACCTGCCGGAGGCCGACGCGGTGATGACGGTGCAGGAGGAGTTCGTCGACGAGCTCGGCACCCTCCCGAAGAACGTCACCATCATCCCGCCGACCCCGCTCAACGGCTTCCTCGACAAGACGGACGCGGTCGTCACCCATGGCGGCGCCAACACCCTGCTCGCCGTGGCCAGTTTCGGCGTACCGCAGCTGATCATGCCGCAGCTGGTCGACCAGTTCGAGGGCGGCGATCTGCTGGCCGCCGCCGACGCCGGTCTGACGCTGCGCACCGCCGAGGCGCAGAACGACCCCGCCCAGGTGGCCGAGGCGGTGCGCACCCTGCTCGCCGAGGAGCGGCTCGCCAAGGGCGCGGGCGTCCTCGCCGACACCATGGCCGCCATGCCGAGCCCCGCCGCCGTCGTCCGTGACCTGGAGAACCTCCGATGCGCGCACTGATCATCAGCACCCCCGTCGACACACACTTCCTGGCCATGCTGCCGCTGGTCCGCGCGCTCACCGCCGCGGGCCACGAGGTGCGCGTCGCCGGACAGCCCGACGTGACCGGGCCCGCCGGGGCGGCCGGTCTCACGACCACCACGTTCGGCGAGGCCTTCCACTACAGCGACCTGCGACGGGGCCGGCGCCCCGAGGGCCTGCGCCCCATCGAAGTGGTGGGCCGCCCGCCGGCCCAGCAGATCGACGGCGCCGCCCAGATGTGGCGCAACCACGCCCCGTACTTCCTCTACGACTACCTGGAGCTGGCCCGCGACTGGGGGGCCGACCTGGTGATCAGCGACCACATGGAGTTCGCGGGCCCCGTCGTCGCCAAGGTGCTCGGCATACCGAGCGTCTGGCACCGCTGGGGCGTGGCGCCCACCAGCACGTTCATGCTGGGCCTGACCCGGATGTGGCTGGGCCCGCTGTGCGAGCGCCTGGGCCTCGACTCCGTACCGGAGCCCGATCTGATCCTCGACCCGGCGCCGCCCGCCCTCGCGAGCACGAAGGCACCACCCGCCCGCCCGATCCGCCCCGAGCCGCACACCGGCGACGGCACACCCTGGACGTACGCGACCACGGCCGGGCGCCGGGTCGCGGTGGCGCTCGGCGGCCACACCCTCGACCTGGACGGCGCCCCGCTGCTGCGCCGGGTCGTCGGGGCCCTGGCCGGCGCGGGCGGTGTGGAGGCGGTCGTCTCCGCGCCGCCCGAGCACCGGGCGGCCGTCGGTGAGCTGCCCGAGGGCATGACGTACACCGAGGAGACCGCGCCCGGCCTCCTCTTCCCCGGCGCCGATCTCGTGATCCACCACGGCGGCCCCGGCTCCACGCTCGCCGCGGCCGCGCTCGGCATCCCCCAGCTGGTGCTCCCCCAGCTCGACGAGACGTTCCTCGCCGGTGACAAGGTCGCCGCGGCGGGCGCCGGGATCACCCTGGACAGCGCCGAGCTCCAGAACAGCGGCCCCCAACTTACCGACGCCGTAAGGCGGTTGCTCTCTGAGCACGCCTTCCGTCCCGGCGCCGAGCGTCTGCGCGACGAGGTGCGCGCGATGCCGAGCCCGGCCGACACCGTGCCCCTGCTCGAACAACTGACAACACGTCAGGAGGTGCTGGCGTGAGCACCGATGTGACCGCCGAGACCACAGCGACCACCGAGACCACCGAGACCACCGAGATCGCCGCGACCACGGCGAACTCGGCATCCCAGGACGCCGCATCCCACGACACGGCCCCGCAGGACATCGCCCCGCAGGACACGGCCAAGGAGAAGAAGCCGAACCCCAATGGCATGAGCGACATCCAGGTCCTGGTGTTCATCGTCTGCGCGATGGCCACCATGACGCTGGCCCTGCTCGACGGCTCGATCATCTCCTCGGCCGTCCTGCCGATCGTGCGCGACCTCGACCCGGCCCACGGCATCGACCGCTTCCCCTGGCTGATCACCGCGTATCTGCTCGCCGCGACGGCGGCGCAACCGCTGTACGGCCGGCTCAGCGACAGCTACGGGCCGCGCCGCATCTACCTCGGGGCGCTCGCCACCTTCCTCGCGGGCTCAGCGCTGTGCGCCACCGCCCACTCGCTCACCCAGCTGATCGTCTTCCGCGCCGTCCAGGGGCTCGGCGGCGGCGGCCTGATGAGCATGACGCTCATCGTGATCGCCACCCTGTATCCGCCCAAGTCGCGGGCGGGCCGCTCCAACGCGGGCGGCGCCCTCATCGCGGCCGGCATCATCGCCGGGCCCATGATCGGCGGGCCGCTCAGCGAGAACCTGTCGTGGCGCTGGATCTTCCTGCTCAACGTGCCGCTCGCGGGCCTCGCCCTGGCCGGGGTGGCCTGGGCGCTGCGGCTCCCGGTCAAGGGCACCCGGCAGAAGGTCGACGTCCTCGGCTCGGTGCTCATCGCCGCCGCCACCTGCGCACTGCTGCTCGGCGTGAAGGCGTACGGCGAGCACAACTCGTTCTCGGGCCCTGTCCTGCCCTACTTCTACGGCGGCTGCCTGATGGCCGGTGCGTTCGTGGCCCGGCAGCTGAAGGCGGCCGATCCGCTGATGCCGCTCACCCTGTTCAAGGACAAGGTGTTCCGGCCCGCCGCGATCCTGCAGTTCGTGGGCGGCTTCGCCCTTCTGTCCCTGCCGGTCTTCCTCATCAACTACCTGAACATCGTGCGGGGTGTGTCGCTCGACGCGGTCGGCCTGCATCTGATCCCGCTCGCCATCGGTGTGGTCCTCGTCTTCCTCGGCTGGGGCAAGATCATCACCCGTACCGGCAGGTGCAAGGCGGTCCTGGTGGCCACCACGGCGACGGCTACGGCGGCGGTCGCCGGGCTCGGCCTCACCGCGGGCGACGCACCCGTCTGGGAGCTCGACCTGCTGCTTCTGCTGCTCGGCGTGGGCCTGGGCGGTGTCACCCAGATCGCCCTGTTCATGACCCAATCGGCGGCCACGCCGGACCAGTTGGGGGTGGTGACCACCACGTCACGGTTTGCCACGATGCTGGGCACCACCATCGGCGGCACGGTGCTCGGCGCGGTGCTCAGCGCGCGGTTCGCGTCGGCCGCCGGGGCATCCGGCGTCAAGGACCCGGACGCGGCGGCGGCCCAGCTCGCAGGCCTCGACGCGGGCCGCCGCCACCTGGTGACCGACGCCTTCGCGCACGCCACGTCCACGCTGCTCCTGACGGCCGCGGGACTTCTGCTGTTCGCCCTGGTCACGGCGCTGCTCATGAAGGACGTCGATGTGAACGCGCTGGCCGACGCCGCGGCGGGCCCTGCCGAGGACCCCGCCGACCCGGCCGACCCGGCCGAGGATTCCGCCGAGGCCGCCACCGAGAAGACCGCGGGAGCCTCCGCCGAGCAGGCCACCGAAGCGACCGCCGAGGCCTCCGTCGAGCAGGCCCCCGGAACGACCACGGGTCAGGCCACCGAAGAGGGCCCCGGAACGACCGCCGATGAGACCGCCCTTACGTCCGAGGAGGACGACGACGATGCGCGTACTGATGCTGAGCACCCCCTTCCCCACACACTTCACCCCCATGGTGCCGCTGGCCTGGGCGCTGCGGGGGGCGGGCCACGAGGTGACGGTCGCCGCGCAGCCTGACGTCACCGACGCGGCTCGCGCCGCCGGGATCTCGGCCGTCGACATCGGCGACCGCTTCCACGGCCTGGACGTGCTCCAGCGCCATCTCCCGGCGGGTGTACGCCCGTTGGAGCTGATGGGGCCGACGCCGCCGGAGAAGATGGCCGGCGCCACCAAGCTGTGGGAGACCCACGCCCGCTATCTGGTGGGCTCCTACCTGGAGTTCGCCCGGGAGTGGGAGCCCGACCTCATCGTCTCCGAGCAGATGGAACTGGCGGGCCAGCTCGTGGCCGGCGCGCTCGGCATCCCCTCCGTACAGCACCGCTGGGGCGTCGACCCGCTGAGCGGCCCCTCGCGCGCCTCGGCCCGCAACTTCCTGTACGGGACCGCCGAGCGCCTCGGCCTCGACGGGCTGCCCGACCCGACCCTCCTGCTCGACCCGTGTCCGCCGGCCCTGCGCCACCCGAGCGCGGCACCGGGCGCGCCCATCGGTTACGTGCCCTTCAACGGCACCGGCACCGTGCCCGACTGGCTGCACCGGCCGGCCGCGGACGGCGTACGCCGTGTCGTGGTGTGCCTGGGCCGCCAGACCCTGGTCCTCAACGGGACGGGCCTGTACCGCTCGATCATCGCGGCCTTCGACGGCCTGGAGAACGTCGAGGCCGTGGTGACGGCGGACGCCGTCTTCCACGAGGGGTTCGGCGCGGTGCCGGACAACGTCCGGGTCGTCGAGCCGGTCCCGCTCAACCTGTTCCTGCGCGACTGCGACGCGGTCATCCACCACGGCGGGGCCAACACCACCCTCACCTCGTGCTCGTTCGGCCTGCCGCAGGTGGTGCTCCCGCAGATCGTCGACCAGTTCGCCTCGGCGGAGCTCCTGGCCGCGGCCGGCGCGGCCCGGGTACTGGGCGAGGCGGCCCCGCAGAACGACCCCGGCCAGGTGCGCGAGGCGATCCGGGACGTGCTGGACGATCCCCGGTACCTCAAGTGCGCTCAGGAGTTGCGGGCCGACATGGCGGAGATGCCGAGCCCGGCGCGGGTCGTTGAGGACCTGGAACGCCTCGCCGCGTAGCGCCGCCGCCGCACCAAGGGGCCCCGCCGAATGCGGCGGGGCCCCTCGCTGTTCACCCCGCGCCCCTGGGTGGGTTGCCCTTGGCAGGGTGCCGATCCCAGCACCCCCGCTCTCGCCTGCGGACCGTGCCCGCGTCTCGCGCAGTTCCCCGCGCCCCTATCGGGGTTGCCCTTGGCAGGGTGCCGATCCCCAGCATCCTCAGCCCGTCATGGGGGTCCCCCCTGGCCCTTAAGGCCTTGGGGGAGATTGAGGACGAGCGCCCTCAAGCCGCGAACGGGGTCTGGGGCGGAGCCCCAGCAAACCCCGCCTACGGGTGCGGACCGTGCCCGCGTCTCGCGCAGTTCCCCGCGCCGCCTAGGGCCCCCGTGGCGGCATGCGGGAGGGGCCCGGCGACCGGGGTGGTCGGCGGGCCCCTCTGGGGTGCGGCGAGGAAGGTCAGCCGCGGCGCTTCTTCAGCGCGTCGCCGCCGAACTTCACGATGAGGCAGACGACGACGGTGACGGCGAGACCGATGATGAGGTGGCTCATGGTGTCCTCCAAAGGACGTGTATGGGTGGGGGGTTGGGTGGTGCGGCGGAAACTTGTGGTGCGGATCGGACGGGTGCGGATGAGGCAGGTGCGGCTCAGGCGCGGGTGACTCAGGCGCGGGTGACTCAGGCGCGGGTGACTCAGGCGCGGGTGGCGGTGCGCTGCGCGGCGAGGACCGCCCACAGTGCGGCCGGGGTCGCGAAGGTCGCGCCGGTGAGTTTGTCCTCGGGGATCTCCACGTCGTACTGGTCCTCAAGGCGGACCAGGAGCTCGATGGTGGCCATCGAGTCGAGGCCGACGCTCTTGAGGTCGAGCGCGGGGTCGAGGGCGCCCGTGACACGCGGCAGGACCGAGGTCAGCAGCTCTTGGAAGCCGGCGTCCCACGAGACGTCAGTGGTGGTCATGGCTCAATCTCCTTACAGGGTTACTGTTCGCGGCGCAGGCGCTGCTTGTCGGTCTTGCCGTTCGGGGTGAGCGGAAGTGCGTCGAGCAGGTGGCAGGCGGCGGGGATTTTGGCGGCCTCCAGGCGCTCGGTGAGCTGCGCGAGCACCTCGTCGGACGTCAGGTCGGTGACGGCGTACAGCGTGAGGTCGTGGCCCTCGGCCGGGGCCAGGGCGGCGGCGGCCGTGACGCCGTCGATGTCGAGCGCGGCCGTCTCGATCTCCAGGGTGCCCATGCGGACGCCCTTGCGCTTGAACAGGTCGTCGCGGCGGCCCTCGAAGTAGAGGTGGCCTTCGGCGTCGAGGTGCCCGTAGTCGCCGGTGTGCAGGGTGACCTCGCCGGTGACCGGGTCGGGGCGGAACCGTAGCGCGGTCTGCTCCGGGGCCTGCCAGTAGCCGGTCATGATGTGCGGTCCGCGGACGCAGATCTCGCCGACGGTGCCGGGCGGCAGGAGCCGTCCGTCGTCGTCCAGGATCAGCACCTCGGTGCAGTCGAGGGCCCGGCCGACCGAGCCGGGGTGCTCGATGTCACCGTCGGGTTCGAGCACGGTGATGCGCTTGCACTCGGTGGTGCCGAACATCGGGGAGACCCGGGCGTGCGGGAAGGCCGCGCGCAGCTGGGCGATGACGGGGCCGGTCAGGGCCGCGCCGGTGTTGGTGAAGAGCCGCACCGGGGGCGCCTCGCGGCGGTCCCGCTTGGCCAGCGTCAGCAGCATCTCGCCGAGCGAGGGCACCAGCGGAACCACGGTGACCCGGTGCTCGTGCAGGGCGCCGAGCAGGCGTACGTGCCGGTCCGGCGAGGTGAGCAGCACCTGGGCGCCGGCGATGACGGAGAGCAGGATCTGGTAGAGCCCGTAGTCGAAGGAGACCGGCACCGCGACGAGGACGACGTCGTCCTCGCGGTAGTTCAGCCGGGCCTGGATGGCGCGGGCGGCGAAGACGACGGGGGCGTGGGTGCTGACCACGGCCTTGGGCGCGGAGGTCGAGCCCGAGGTGTAGATGAGCAGGGCCAGGTCGTCGGGGGCGACGGGCGCCTCGTCGAGCGCGGCGGGGCCGGCGTCGTACCGCGCCTCGGCGTCGCGGCGCACCTCGTCGAGCTCGAAGACCGGGCTGTCGGTCAGCTCCCGCAGGATCGCGGTGTCGTCGGCGTCCTGCCCGATCACGAGGACCGGGTCGCAGTCCGGTACGACGGTGTTCAGGTGGAAGGGCTTCATCGCCGGGTTGACCGGCACGAAGGCGATACCGCGGCGCAGCGCGCCGAACATCAGGGCGGTGAATTCGCGGGTGTTGCCGACGCGGACGAGGATGCGGTCCGCGTGTCCCACACCCTGGGCGGTGAGCCAGTCGGCGTACGCCCGTGACCAGGCGTCCAGTTCCGCGTACGTCCACACGCCGGAGGCGTCACGCACCGCGGGGGCGTCGGGGCGGGTGGCCACGGCCGCGGCGAGCAACCCATGAACGGTGGTGGTGTCGACGGGGTCGGTGTCGGTGCCGGTGCCGGTGTCCGCGGCAACCAGCGTCTGAGTCGTCATCCAGCAACCTCGTGGTCATCGGAGCGGAAGGTGGTCGCCCTGAGCGTGGCGGGATGGCCTCGACCCCGGGTCGAGCGGCGGTGGACGCCGGTCCAGCGGGCCGGGGTCCGGCACTCCGCGGGTGGTGCTGCACTTCGGCTGCGGGCCGTCCGTGGCTGAGCACGCGGTTCCCCGCGCCCCTGGCGGGGTTGAACGCGCCGGCCCCCAACGGGTGCCGGCCGGGTTGGCCGTACCGGGTCCGCGTCGGCATCGAGCCTCCCTCGTGTTCCGCTCGATCCATCACAACCGGGCTGCCTCGCGCCGCACTTGAGCCGTGCTGGAGCGGTCCGGGCCTGCCCGGGACTCAAGTCCGGTGCGAGGAGGCCGCCCCATGGTGTCGCCGGGCAGCAAGCCCCCATGGTGACGACCCCGCCGCGACGACGTCCGACGGGGAAGGAGGCAGCGCTAAATGAACGCGGATTCCCGGCAGACCGGCAGCCACGGTGCGGACGGCTCGGCAGGTGAGCAGCCGCTGGACTTCGGTGTCTTCTTCTTCGCCGCGGTCGGCGACCGGGCTCAGGAGACCTACCGTCTGATGCTCGACGCGGCCCGCCGCGCCGACGAGCTCGGCCTCGGCTTCGTATCGACACCCGAACGCCACTTCCACCGGTTCGGCGGCGCCTTCCCGAACCCCGCGGTGACCTCGGCGGCGATCGCCGCGGTGACCAGCCGCATCCAGATCCGGGCCGGCAGCGTCGTGACGCCGCTGCACCCGGCCGCCCGTATCGTCGAGGACTTCGCGATGGTGGACGGCATATCGGGCGGCCGGGTCGCGATCTCGGTGGGCTCGGGGTGGAACGTCAACGACTTCGTGATCGCGCCGGACAAGTACGAGACCCGGCGCGAGCAGATGATCAAGGATGTCGGTGCCATCAGGACCGCCTGGCGCACCGGCAACTGGACGGGCCCCAACCCGTTGGGCGTCGAGACCACGTTGCCCGTCTTCCCGCGTCCGGTCCAGGACGAGCTGTCGGTGTGGGTGACCGCGTCGCGCAGCGAGGGAACGTTCCGCGAGGCGGGCCGGCTCGGCTGCAACATCCTGACCCATCTGGAGAACCAGGACGTGGAGTCGCTCGGCGACAAGATCGCCCTGTACCGGGCGGCGCGCGCCGACGCCGGCTGGGAGGGCCCGGGCACGATCACCGTCATGATGCACACCTATGTCACCGACGACGCCGACGAGGCCCGCCGGGTCGGCGGCGGCGCCCTGCGCGACTATCTGCTCTCCGCCATCGACCTGGAGGCCCTCGCGGTCGAGGCCGGCGGCCGGATGAGCGGCAACAAGCAGGGCCGCGAGGTGCTGTCCGCGGCGAAGGCGCAGCGCAAGCTCGCCGAGCTCGGGCTCAACCGCTATCTGTCCGGCAACTCGCTGATCGGCTCGGTCGCGGAGTGCACCGAGACGGCGCGCCGGGTGCGGGCGGCCGGAGTCGACGAGATCGCCTGCCTGGTGGACTTCGTCGCCGACCCGGAGCTCGTACTCGCCTCCCTCGAACGGGTCGCCGCGGTACGTCACGCGGCGGCCACGGCGGCGGAGCCGGCCCTCGTTGCCTGACACCCGGGCCGGGCGGCACCCACGTCCGTCTCCCAGACTTGACCACGAGCAACTCCCTTCTTGTTTCAGGAGGTTGTCCATGCCGACGATCCTCGCCGTCTCCGGCAGTCCGTCGCCGGTCTCCAGCACCCACCAGGTCCTCACCCTCGCGGCCGAGCGGCTCGCCGCCCGCGGTCACCGGGTGGAATCGCTCGCCGTGCGCACTCTGCCCGCGGCCGAGCTCCTGCGCGCCGACATCAGCCACCCCCAACTCGCCGACGCGGCGGCCCTGTTCGCGGCGGCCGACGCCGTGGTCCTGGCCACGCCGGTCTACAAGGCGGGCTGTTCGGGGCTGCTGAAGTCCTTCCTCGACGTCCTTCCACAGTTCGGCCTCGAAGGCAAGGTGGTGCTGCCGCTGGCCACCGGCGGCTCGCTCGCCCATGTGCTCGCCCTCGACTACGGGCTGCGCCCGGTGCTGATGTCGATGAAGCCGCGGGCCGTCTCCGAGAGCTTCTTCGTGCACGCGGGTGGCATCCGCAGGGGCCCGGGCGGTTTCGCCGGCCTGGAGCCCGAGACGGAGGCCCTGCTGCACGAGGCCACCGACGCCTTCGCCGACCTGGTGGAGAGCCTCACCGAGGGCGCCACCGATGGCGTCACGGGGGCTACGGGAGCCACGGGGGCCACCACCCCGGCCGTCCGGCTGGTGCCCGCCGCCTGACCCCGGTCACGGGACCCTCCCGTGCGCCTGGCCGCCTGACCCCGGTCACGGGACCCTCCCGTGCGCCTGGCCGCCTGACCGCGGTCACGGGACCCTCCCGTGCGCCTGCGCCTCAACGCCCCCTGCTCATGCGCCTGTTGATGTGTCGATCACGACGTAACCACCACAGAAGAGGACCCCATGAAGGCTCTGGTTCTGAGCGGCGGTACGGGAAGCCGACTGCGCCCGTTCAGCTACTCCATGCCCAAGCAGCTCATCCCGATCGCCAACAAGCCCGTCCTTGAGCGGGTGCTCGACAACATCCGTGACCTCGGTGTCACCGAGATCGGCATCATCGTCGGCAACCACGTCGAGGAGATAGCCGAGGCTCTCGGCGACGGGTCCCGGCTCGGCGTCGAGATCACGTACATCCCGCAGGAGAGCCCCAAGGGCCTCGCCCAGTGCGTGCAGCTCGCCCAGGACTTCCTCGGCGACGACGACTTCGTGATGTACCTCGGCGACAACATGCTGCCCGAGGGCATCGCCGAGGCGGCCGCCGAGTTCCACGCGCTGCGCCCCGCCGCGCAGGTGCTCGTCGCCCAGGTCGAGGACCCGCGCGCCTTCGGCGTCGCGGAGGTCGACGCGACCGGTGTGGTGGAGCGGCTCGTGGAGAAGCCCCCCGTGCCGCGCTCCAACCTGGCGCTCATCGGCGTCTACTTCTTCACGCCGGCCATCCACGAGGCCGTCGACTCGATCGTGCCGAGCGCGCGCGGCGAGCTGGAGATCACCGACGCCATCCAGTGGCTGGTGACGAGCGGCGCGACCGTGCGGGCCCAGGAGTACTCCGGGTACTGGAAGGACACCGGCCGCGTCGAGGACGTCCTGGAGTGCAACCAGATGCTTCTCGACGGCATCGCGCGCCGGGTGGAGGGCGACGTCGACGACCAGAGCGTGCTGATCGGCGCGGTCGTCGTCGAGGCCGGCGCGAAGATCACCCGGTCGTTCGTGGAGGGCCCCGTCGTGATCGGCGCGGGCACCGTCCTTGAGGACAGCCACGTCGGGCCGCACACGTCCATCGGCCGGGACTGCGTCCTGTCCGGCACCCATCTCGACTACTCGATCGCCCTCGACGGTGCGACGATCTCCGCGGTGCGGGGCCTGCACGGCTCTCTGCTCGGCAGGGGCGCCGCGGTCACGGGCATCGACCTGGCCAGCCGCCACCACCGTCTGGTGGTCGGCGACCACACCCGCGTGGAGGTCGCGGCATGACCACCACCCACCCCAACCCGGCCCCGACGAAGAAGAGCGGCATGAACAAGATCCTGGTCACCGGCGGCGCGGGCTTCATCGGCTCGCACTACGTCCGCACGCTCCTCGCGGGCGGCTACGAGGGGTACGAGAACGCCGAGGTCACCGTCCTCGACAAGCTCACCTACGCGGGCAACCGCGACAACCTGCCGGCCGAGCACCCGCGCCTGACCTTCGTCGAGGGCGACATCTGCGACCTGCCGCTGCTCCTCGACCTCTTCCCCGGCCACGACGCGGTCGTCCACTTCGCGGCCGAGTCCCACGTGGACCGCTCCCTGGAGTCGGCCGCCGAGTTCATCGCCACCAACGTCGGCGGCACCCAGAACGTGATGGAGGCCGCGCTGCGCACCGGTGTCCAGCGCGTCGTGCACGTCTCCACGGACGAGGTGTACGGCTCGATCGACGAGGGCTCCTGGACCGAGGAGTGGCCGCTCCTGCCGAACTCCCCGTACGCCGCCTCCAAGGCCGGCTCGGACCTGATCACCCGCGCCTACTGGCGCACCCACGACCTGAACGTGTCGATCACCCGCTGCTCCAACAACTACGGGCCCTACCAGCACCCCGAGAAGCTCATCCCGCGCTTCGTGACCAACCTGCTCGAAGGCGAGACGGTCCCGCTGTACGGCGAGGGCGCCAACATCCGCGAGTGGCTGCACGTCGACGATCACTGCCGCGCCATCCAGCTCGTCCTGACGAAGGGCCGCGCGGGCGAGATCTACAACGTCGGCGGCGGCAACGAGCAGACCAACCGCCAGATCACCGAGCGCCTGCTTGAGCTGACCGGCAACGACTGGTCGAAGGTGGTCCGGGTCGCCGACCGCAAGGGCCACGACCTGCGCTACTCGCTCAGCGAGGCGAAGATCGCCGAGGAGCTCGGCTACGCGCCGCGCATCTCCTTCGAGGACGGTATCGCCGAGACCGCCGCCTGGTACCGCGACAACCCCAGCTGGTGGAAGGCGGTCAAGCACGCGCCGCAGGAGGGTCAGAAGTGACACTGCTCAACGAGACGGCGCCCGCACCCCAGGTGCTGGTCGTGGGCGCCGGTCCGGTCGGGCTGAGCGCCGCCCATGAGCTGGCCCGGCACGGTGTGCGGGTCCGGCTCGTGGACGCGGCGGCCGGCCCGGCCACCACCAGCCGGGCGCTCGCCACGCACGCCCGCACCCTGGAGACGTACGACCAGATGGGCATCCTGGACGAGCTGCTGCCGCGCGGCCAGCGAGTGGAGCACTTCACGCTGCACCAGAACGGCCGCCGCCTGATCCGCTTCGACACCGACTACAGCCGGCTGCCCACCCGCTTCCCGTTCACGCTCATGGTCGACCAGGTGATCACCGAGGAGGTGCTGCGCACGGCGACGGCCCGCCGGGGCGTCGAGGTCGAATGGGGCGTGCGGCTCACGGAGTTCGAGGACCTCGGCGCCGACGGCGTACGGGCCCACCTCGTCCACGCCGACGGGCGCACCGAGTCCGTCACCACCGACTGGCTGGTCGGCACGGACGGCGGCCACTCCACCATCCGCAAGCAGCTCGGCCTGAAACTGGAGGGCGAGTCGAGCGAGACCTGGCTGATCGCGGACGCGACCGTCCACTGCGACCTGCCGAAGGACAGCATCCACTGGATGCGCACCCCGACCGGCACCGTGATGATGGTGCCGTTCCCCGAGCCCGGCAAGTGGCGCCTGCTCGACACCGCGGAGACGTCCTACGGCGGCGACGACGCGATGGTCGCCCGGCGCTTCTCGGCGAAGATCACCACGGGTACGGGCAAGCCCGCCGTGGTCGAATCGCCGTCCTGGGTCTCGGTGTTCACCATCCAGCAGCGGATGATCGCGCAGATGCGTCACGGCCGGGTGCTGCTCGCCGGCGACGCGGCCCATGTGCACAGCCCGGCCTCCGGGCAGGGCATGAACACCGGTGTCCAGGACGCGGTCAACCTGTCCTGGAAGCTCGCCACGGTCCTGCGCGGCGAGGCACCCGACTCGCTCCTGGACAGCTACAGCGACGAACGGGTCCCGGTGGGCGCGGAGTTGCTGCGCACCACCAAGATGGCGACGATGCTGGTCCAGCTCAGGAGCCGCAAGGCGGCGGCCGCGCTGCGCGCCGCGTTCACGGTCCTTCGCTCGCTGCCCCCCGTCAAGGGCCGCATCCAGCGCAAGATCATGGGCGGCATGTCGGCGCTCGGCCTCGGCTACGCGGCCGGCCCCCTGGCCCACGCCTCCACCCCGTCACCCGGGGTGCGCCCGGGCGAGCGCGTCGCCCGCGTCACGGCCCCGACCCTCGCGACCAGCCCCGGCTGGCAGGAGCTGGTGGCCGAACTCCAGCGTCCCGAATGGCTGTTGCTCACCTTCGGCGCGGCCCCCGAGGAGCGTTACGGCCCCTCGGTACGCGTCCGCACGGTCAACACCCCGGGCCCGGACACCCTGTCCGACCCGGCCGGCCACCTCGCCACCGCCCTGGGCGCCCCCGAGGGCAGCTGGCTCCTGATCCGCCCCGACGGCTATCTGGCCGCGCGCGGCACAGCGAAGGAGACCCCGTCGACCGCCCTCACCTCCCTGGGCGTCAGCCCCGTCCCGTCCCGCCAACTGTCGTACTGAGTGCACCACTTGGGCCCGCCCCCGGAAATCCCGGGAGCGGGCCCAAGTGGTGTGCGCCACGACGCCGGGTGCCCTACAGGGAGGCGGGGCTGTGCCTTCGCGCTGTTCCGCCGCGGTGGCGTGGGTGCGGCTTGTGACCCCGAGTGCCCTACCAGGGGCGCGGGGCTGCGCCTGTTGCGCGGCTCCGCCACGACGGGCGCGACCGGTCGGCACCGGGTGCCCTACAGGGGCGCGGGGCTGTGCCTGTTGCGCGGCTCCGCCACGACGGGCGCGGGCGACCCAGCACGGTCCGCACTCGAAGGCGGCGGGGTTGCTGGGGCTCCGCCCCAGGCCCCGGGATGCCCCACCCCGCCCCTTCCCGATGTTCCAGAGTCCTAGTTCTGGAGTGATCGGGTCGTGGCGGTATCTGTGCAGGTCAAGCACGGTGCGGGAAACCTCTGCTCTCCCCAAGGGGGCATGGATAGCAAAACAGCACTGACCACGGAGACCCTTCGTGGGGTTCGGTGCGTCCGATTGTCGGTGCGCACGGATGAGACCACCAGCCCCGAGCGGCAGCGCGAGGCCGACGACATAGCCGCGGCGGCCCTCGGTATCGAGTTCGGTGAGGGCGCCGCACTGCGCGAAGCGGTTGACCTAGACGTGTCCGCGTCCAAGGTCGGCCCCTTCGACCGCCCGCAGCTCGGTGAGTGGCTGAAGCGGCCGGACACCTTTGACGCCCTTGTCTTCTGGCGGTTTGACCGCGCCATCCGGTCCATGCAAGACATGCACTAGCTTGCGAAGTGGGCCCGCGCGCATCGCAAGATGATCGTTTTCGCCGAGGGTCTGGGCGGCACCGGTCGGCTCGTCTTCGACTTCCGCAACCCCATGGACCCCATGAGCGAACTCATGATGATGATGTTCGCGTTCGCGGCACAGGTCGAAACCCAGTCCACCAGCGACCGCGTGACCGGCGCACAGGCAGCCATGCGGAAGATGCCCCTTCGGTGGCGTGGCGGCGGCAAGACCACGTACGGCTACCTCCCCGCCCCCATGCCGAAAGAACACGGTGGGGTCGGCTGGACGCTCGTTCCGGACCCCGTAGCGGTCAAGGTCATTGAGCGCATCATTGCCGCGCTGCTCGCCGGCCTCGCCCCCCTCGCCATTGCCGCATGCTGAACGCTGACGGTGTGCTGTCCCCGTCCGCGCACTGGGCCGCCTACAAGGCCCGTACGAAGAACGGCGGAGCCGAGCCCGAGGAGAGCGCCACTGCAAAGCGGAAGCCCGCACAGTGGCGGGACAAGACCATCGTCAAGATGCTCACGAACCCCGCGCTCCTGGGCTGGAAGATGCACCGCGGAAACCCGGTCCGCGACGACCAGGGCAACCCGATCCTTGCCGCCGAAACCCCGATCCTCACCCGGGAGGAGTTCGACCAGGTGGGCGCGCTGCTCGCCCCCAAGCCCGTAGCCGAGCGTCCCCCGTGCGGAAGGACTCCGGCTCAATGCTGCTGCGCGTGATCCACTGCGACGGCTGCAACGGCCGCATGTACCTGAACCAGGGCTACTACGTCTGCTCGTCCTACAAGTACGGATCGAACTGCCCTGCCCCGTCCACTGTGCGCGCGAACTGGGCAGACCAGTACGTGACCGCCGAGTTCATACGCCTGGTCGGCCCCGTACAGATCACCCGCACCATAGAGATACCCGGCTACGACCCGCAACCCGAGATTGACGCCACCCTCGCCGAGTTCGAGGAACACCAGAGCCAGAAGGGGCGCCAGAAGTCCAAGACCGCACACGCGGCATGGCAGCGACACGCAGACAGCCTTGACGCACGCCTCGCCGAACTGGAGACACGGGAGAAGACCGAGCCCCGCCGCGACGTGATCGGCACGGGACGCACCTACGCCGACGACTGGAACGACGCGGACAACGTGGCACGGCGCACGATGCTCGTAGAGGCAGGGGCACGACTCATGGTGAAGCGCGGAACCCGCGGCGGCTGGCGAACGCTCGACCTACGCCGCGTGGACTTCACCATCAACGGCCACCTTGACCCCGCCATCGAGGAGAACGCGACGATGGCCGCCGAGCTTGCCGCCGAGAACCAGCCCGCCCACACCCCCACCGTCGGAGCCAAAGCACACCGCAACATCGCCGCGCAGACATTCGCGACGGCTGCCTAACGGACGTCTGAGACCGAGTACGCCCCGGTGGTCCCTCGCGACCGCCGGGGTTCCTCGGCGTCCCCAAACGGCGGATAGGCTCGCCCCACCCCGTACCAACATGGGTGTGCGGGCTAGGGCTGGTGCATCACGGTTCTCAGAGCCCGAAAATGCAGTACAACCAGCCCGCCCCTGCCCCGGTAGTCCTCGCGGACCGCCGGGGCTTTCTGCTGCCCGTACACGGGCGTGTGGGCCCTCGCCGGCTCGGCAGTACAGCGAGGCAGGGCGGTGTCAGAGTGACGGTTCCAACCCATTTTTTAGAACACGTAGAAAAAATATAAGAGAAGAGAGACCGGACCACTCTTCGGCACACCGCCACGGAACTCCGCTCCGGGAAACCTCCGCTCTCCACTACAGCCCGGAAGAGAGCGCAAGGGACCTTCCTGCAAGCCCCTCGGGGCTCCGGGAAACCTCCGCTCTCCACATAGACCGGGAGCGAGAGCCCGACTGTCCGACTGGACACGGGAAACCTTCGCTCTCCACTACTTCCGAGAGCGGGACTACCGCGCACCCACCCCACGGGGGAATCCGGCGGACTGAGTGCCCGACTCTCGGAACCAGCGTTGCCCGTGCACCACGCGCCCCGCGTTACCGGGGTGGTCGCAGGGGTCGTGAGGCAACGCGTGCGGGGACTGCACCGCCCACGAGTAACCCGCCCATCAGGGCGAGCCGAAAGGGGTTGTAAGCGCGCGCAGTCCCCACGTTGTCCAGCCTCGCCGGCGAGGCGGGACGTACCCACCTGGCCACCACTGGCGGACAGGTGGCGGTGAGATCAGCCGTTGGCCTTGTCTACAACGGGCTTGACCTTGTTCGCCTGGTCAACCATGTCTTGCGTGACGGTCCCACCCGGTCCGGCTTTGATGACGCGGTTGACCAAACTGGCAATATCGCCCGCGACCGGGATGCCACCGCCGCTGACGTTGTTGAAACCGGTCGCGATCACAGACGGCTCTTCAGACATAAGTGCTGTGTTCCTTTCACTGAAAGGGGCGCGCCCCCTCCAATGAAGCGGCGCGCAGGTCTTTCATGCCCTACCCGGCGAGCGGCCGGTACGGCGCTGCGACACGCAAAGACACTCTCACGAAGGAACGCTTGGTCCGTCCGGAGTAAAGGCGCTCGGATGGGGCGGTGTTTAAGCCTCCTGACCCAACGGCAGGGGAGCGCGGTACCGGCCCCCTCGGGGATATCCGTAAGCAATCCGCACAGTTCCCTGGTTCGACTCCGGGGGCGGGCACTCGACAACAACCCATCAGGGGGACGCACATGCGCTGTATCGACTGCACCGAGCCCGCGACCCATCGGGGCCGCTGCAAGGCTCACCACGCTACCTACGAGGATCGTCCGAACGTCCGCTCTCGGCGGGCACGGGGACGGCGACGGGCCAACCGCCGGGACGCTGCCGCTCGGCTCCGCCGGCGAGTGCAGGAACGGGGCTCCGCGTGGTGCGACTGGTGCTTGGGCGACTTCCCGGCGGATGGGGTGGACGTGGACCACGTGCGCCCGCTGTCCCTCGGTGGCGAGGACATAGACAGCAACGTTCAGGTGCTGTGCCACGGCTGCCACGGACTGAAGACGCGGACGGAGTTCGGAGCTGCCCGCGTTGCGGCGTGACTCAGCCCCGGCACAGTGTCGGCGCTTGTACCGGGGTGGCGGCGCGCAGTGTCAGCGGATTTCGATCGTGGCGCCCGCATTCTCAAGGTGCCTCTTAAGCTCCTCGGCGACGCTCCGCGGGACGCTCCCTGCGATCACGCAAGGCGCCCCGACCACCATCTCTCTTGCCTCCGGCAGGCCCAAGCCCGTGATGCTGCGAATCTCCTTAGCGACGTTGATGTTCGACTCGCTGCTGACGAGCACCACTTCAAACTCCGTCTGTTCCTCGGTAGTCATTCGTCTCGCCCCTCTGTAGCTCTGCGGTTGGTCCATCACGGACCGTGCGTGATCTTGGCATGCCAACGCCACTCACAGCCAGACCCCTTGACAGGAGGTCATCCCCTATGCCCCGCAAGCCCCGCCCCCCGTGCTCTGTCCCCGGGTGCCCCGAGCTGACCACTGGCGGGCGCTGCGCGGACATGACTCCGCCCCGGCACAGTGTCAGTGCATGTGCCGGGGCGGATGAAATCCGTCTATCGGCCTAGGAGCCGCCGCACTGGCAGGGCCCGCCGGACTGACAACCACACGAGCAGCCGGGACCGCATGTGCAGCTGGTGATTGGCCCGGGGATCGTGGGCGGTGCCAACTGACTGTAAACCTGCATGAGTTGCCCCTCTCAGGTCAGGCGCGGTGCCGACCTTCCACGATCGTGACATGCCGCGCCGCGCTCAACTACTCCCCTTGACAGGAGGTGATCCCCCATGCCCCGACGACCCCGCCCCCCATGCTCTGTCCCCGGCTGCCCCGAGCTGACCGCCCGTGGTGGCCGCTGTGAAGCTCACCGACGCGAGGCCGAGCAACAGCGCGGGACGAGCGCTGAACGGGGTTACACGACGCGTTGGCAGCGCATCCGTAAGGCGTACCTGTACCGCAATCCGTGGTGTCTGCTGTGCGGTCGCACGGCGGTGGTCGCGGACCACTTCCCTTTGTCTCGGCGTGAGTTGGTGGCGCAAAGCGTCGCCGATCCGGACGCGTTCAACAGGCTGCGTCCGCTGTGCACTCGCTGTCACAACCGCGAGACCGCGAAAAGCCAACCTGGTGGTTGGGCTTCCGCAAATTCGAAGCCAATTCGGACATAAATACCGTTCCGACCAGGGGGGTACTCCCCTCCCCTCCCGCCCAAGATCGGCAGGGAGGCGTTTCTTTCGCCTGGCTCATTAGGTCATTTCTGTGGGTGTCGCCAGCGTCCAGCTTCGGCGCCTTTTTCTTTTATTCAAACCAAGTAAGGAATTAATGATGTCTTTGACTCTTGCTGAATCCGCGAAGCTCTCCCTTGACCAGCTTCAGCGCGGCGTGATTGAAACAGTTGTGCAGGAATCGCCGATCTTGGACCGGCTCCCGCTGATAACGGTGGCGGGCAACGCCTACCGCTACAACGAGGAATCCACCCTTCCCGGGGTCTCGTTCCGGGGCGTGAATGAGGCCTACCCGGAGAGCATGGGCACGCTGAACCAGCGGATCGAGACGCTCGCCATCCTGGGCGGGGACGCCGACGTGGACAAGTTCATCGTGCAGACGCGTGGCAACATCAATGATCAGCGGGCCATTCAGGAAACGCTCAAGGTCAAGGCGGCCTCCGTTCACTTCTCGGACCAGTTTTTCAACGGTGACGTAGAGGTGAATCCGAAGGGGTTCGACGGGCTGCGCAAGCGCCTGTTCAGCGGTCAGGTCCTGGACGCGAAGGGCTTCGGACCGATCACCAACGGGCATGACTTCTTTGATGCGTTGGACACACTCGCCGCACAGGTGCGCGGTATCGACGGCTCGAACGGGGCGCTTTACATGAACGCCGCTCTCCGGGCGAAAATTGAGTCCGGGTTCCGGCGGCTCGGCGGTGCCCAGCTCCTCTCGGCCGAACTCGCCGGAAAGAACACGGTCACGTGGAAGGGCATCCCGCTGCTGGACGCCGGGCAGAAGCTGGACGGTACCGACGTGCTCCCGCTGACGGTCGGAACGGGCGGTAAGCAGACCGGCGACATCTACGCCGTACGCTTCGGACACACCGAGGCCGACGCCGGAGTGAGCGGACTGACCAACGGCGGCGTACAGGCCACCGACCTCGGCGAGTCCCACGACAAGCCCGTCTATCGCACCCGCATCGACTTCTACTGCGGCCTCGCCCTCTTCGGTGGCAAGGCTGCCGCACGGCTGACCAACGTCCTAGCCGGCTAGCCAAGGCCACACATGCCCCCGCGCTCGTCACCCTCACCAGGGCGTCGGGTGCGGGGGTTTCGTCGTACCGGGGTGCTTTCTCAAGTGCCCTACGGGCATGCCCTCTTGCGCTGACTGTCCACTGGGGCGACGCTCAAGCAATCGGCCGCAATCGGATCGACACAGGGAGAGGTCATGCGCTTACGTTTCCTCGGGATCATCCCGGACACCGGCAAGGACGACTCGCCAACCATCTGGCTAGACGAGGACAGCGGAGACCTGCTGATTCAGTCGTACCGGGCCACCGATGAGGAGGTGAAGAAGTGCCAGGAGATCGGCTCAATTCCCGGACACGGCACGGACGTTCCGGATCACGAAGCGATCATTCGCCTGCCCAAGGTCATGCGCCAGTACATCCCGCGCCCGGACGGAGACGCCGCCGATGAAGCCCCCGGCACGTGAGCCACTGGCTCAAGCCCGGCGTACAGCCATTCACCTTGAGGTCCGCGACCACTACGCGAGTACAGACCCTGATTTCCTCGCGTGGCGTGAGGGACACCGCAAGTTCACGGCGGATAACCGCGCTGACTGGTGGGAGGGGTGGCACGATGCCGTGCATGACGCTGTCTCGCGGGGCGTGGTCGTCCGCCGGGCCCGGGTTGTCTCCGAGCCGCTGACGGAGTACGTGCGCTGGGAGTATGACTACGCCGTGACCAACGTGGCTGCCGGGGAGATAGTCCGCTGGCTACCCCGTCGCCGGGCGAAGGATGTGGCCGTTCCGGCCGTGGACTTCTGGGTATTCGACGGGGAGTTGGTCCTGTTCCACCACTTCAGTGGGGATGGTGCGCTGATGGATCGGGAGTACGTCACGGATACCCCGCTGGCCGCCTGGTGCACTGATGCCTTTGAAGCGATCTGGCAGCGGGCGACTCCGCATGAGGAGTACCGGCCGGTCTAGTGCAATCAGCATCATCTAACGTCCAGCAAGCCCGGCAAGTCCTGGCTGACCGCCTACGCGAGTTGTTCAAGGACGCCGGGCTTGAGGGCAAGGACCTCGCAGCATTGTGCGGCTGGCATCCGTCCAAGGTGTCGCGGATCTCGACAGCGAAGGCTCAGCCCAGCGAGGACGACATTCGTGCGTGGTGCCGGGCTTGCAGGGCCGGGGACCAAGCGGGGGACCTGATCGCCTCGCTGCGGGCCGTTGAGGGCATGTGGCTCACGTGGCGCCGGCTGGAACGCACCGGACTGAAACGGTCGCAGGAGGAACGCCTTCCGCTGTATCAGCGCACGCACCGCTTCCGCTCGTACTGCTCTTGGGCCCTTCCCGGCCTGCTCCAGACCTACCAGTACACGGAGGACGTGCTTCGCACGATCCAGCGGCAACGGGTGACAACGGACGATGTGGCCGACGCCGTGGCCGCCCGCATGGAGCGTCAGCGCGTGTTGCACGAGGGGCAACGGCTATTCGCGTTCCTGATCGAGGAGCCCGTACTACGCAACACCCTCAGCGCGGCGGACGACCAGGAGGAGCAGCTGGAGCACTTGCTCACTGTGTGCGGCCTACCGAATGTCAGTCTCGGGGTGGTCCCCATGGCTCAGCAGCGCCCTCAACTTCCGGTTGAGAACTTCTGGATCTACGACGATGCGCAAGTCAACGTTGAGTTGGTCTCTGGGTACTTGACACTGACGCAGCCCAGCGAGGTAAAGGCGTACGCAGACACCTTCGCCACGCTGGCCAACATGGCGGTCTACGGCGACAGAGCACGGGCGCTGATCCTCCGGGCCCGCGACTGCCTCACATAATCCGCGTGCAATCAGACGCAATTGGCTGGGAGTTGGGGTTCCGCACTTCCTAGCGTGGTTGCCATCGGACCACGTGAGGGGATGGCGATCGGCGATGACCGAACCACGGACTTACCCGCTACCGGCTGTCGAACTGGCCGCGTTCATGGAGGACTACCTTTACGGCTGCGCACCCGTAGCCGGGTGTGGGGTTTGTACGGCGTTGGCGGCGGAGCTGGCCAGGGCCCGTGAAGCCAAGGAGTACGGGGAGGCGTACGACGCGGCGGCGGAAATCAGGAACCATCCCCACCCCGCGAAGAAGCAGCGGTGAGTGTCCTGAGCTTGGCGGCGTTGCGTAGGGGTGGCTGTGACCCGTATACGGGCACGCCATACGAGAGAAGCCCAGAAGGGTGGTGGACGCCGTTCGGCGGGGCTCTAGATGTGCGGTCGGGAGTCGTGTTCATCCCGCCGGGCAACCGGCTGCCTGCGTGCCCCTTCCCGTGCGACGCCTGCCGCGCCAAGGGGCGGCTCACACGCGCGCCGGTCGCTGTCCGCTGGATACAGAGCACCAGCGGCCCCGGCGCCACGTTGTACGCTGCCCTGGCCACGCCGCAGGACTGGCCCACGGTCCGCAGTGGGACGAGCTGCCCGTGATGCGCCGCTCAACAGGCAACTAGCAAGCGCTGACAAGCTGTCCCGCCCGGCATCAGGTCGTGCGGGACAGAACCCCTACTTACGAGCATCGGGGCTTCCCGAAACCCTCCGGGGGTTATGAACGGGCTGAGGTCCAGGATCCTGGGGCTCCGCCCCAGACCCCGTTCGCGCCCGAAAGGCGCTCGTCCTCAGACGCCGGACGGGCTGAGGTGGCCCACGCGAGCCCACACCGAGTAGTCAAGGGGCGCGGGGAACTGCGCGAGTGGCCCGGCGCGGACGGCGGCCGAAGAAGCTACCCGCAGAAGCGGCTAGGCGGCATGCCGAGAGCGCTCCGAACCCCTCCCGTAGAGGGAGACACACTGCGCATACGTGGGCAGCAGGCCGAGCTCACCCGCCTCACCCACCGTAGGTGCCCCCGCGTCCTTCTCGGACAGCACCGGCTCCCCCGTGAGCCACCGGGACCACGGAAGCCCGAGCTCCGGGTCGAACGCCCGCAGGTCGAGCTGCGTACCGGGCACGTACTCGGTGGAGCACAGATAGCTGATGCACGTGTCGTCGGTCAGCGCCACGAACCCGTGCGCGAGCCCCTCCGCCACGAACATCGCCCGACCGTCCCGCGCATCGAGCACCGTCGTCACGTGCTCGCCGAACGTGGGCGAGCCCAGGCGTACGTCGACGACCACGTCGAGCAGCGCCCCGCGCACGCAGCTGACCAGCTTGGCCTGGCCCGGCGGGATGGCCACGCCGTGCAGCCCGCGCACCGTATTGCGCGAGGAGGCCGAGTAGTTGACCTGGCGCGGCACGAACTCGTGTCCGGTCTCGGCGGCGAGCAGGTCGTAGCGGTATGACTCGTGGAAACTGCCGCGGGGGTCCGTCAGCAGCTTCGGCATGATGCGGTACGCGTCCGGTACGGCGGTCTCTTCGATCCTCATGGTGGCGGACGGTAGGCGCCCGTACTCAAGTTCCGGTAGCGCCGCATGACCACCTGTCCAGCGGTCCCCGAGCGCCACGCGCCACAGTGCCGCTCAAACCGCGCATACAGGAGGTAGTCACGGTGTCGGTGAACGACCGAAGAGCAGGCGGCAGAGGCGGCGCGGCCGGATCGGTGGTGGTGCTCGGCGCCACGGGGTTCGTGGGCCGGCACGTCTGCGAGGTGTTCGACGCGGCGGGCTGGACGGTGACCGGTGTCGCTCGCAGCGCGCCCACCCGTCCGCCTTCAACTCCCTATGACGTGTTGCCCGTTGACGTGGTGAGCGCCGCGCCGGACCGTATCGCGGCGCTGCTCGCCGAGCGCGGCGCCGGGGTGGTGGTGAACGCGGCGGGCGCGGTGTGGCAGGCCAGCGACGACGACATGGCGCGCGCCAACACCGATCTGGTGGAGCGCCTGGTCGCGGCGACCGCCCCGCTCGCGGCGCGGCCCCGGGTCATACAGCTCGGCTCGGTGCACGAGTACGGTCCGGTGCCGCGTACCGGGATCACCGAGTCCACGCCGACCGCGCCGGTCACCCCGTACGGCCGCTCCAAGCTGGCCGGGGCCCGGGCGCTGCTCGACGCGGCGGCGGCGGGCCGGGCGGAGGGTCTGGTCCTGCGCGTGTCGAACGTGTCGGGTCCCGGTACCCATCGGGCGAGCCTGCTCGGCATGGTGGCCCACCATCTGGCGACCTCGGCCCCGGAGCCGTTGCGGCTCGCTCCGCTCCTCGCCCACCGCGACTTCGTGGACGTACGGGACGTGGCGGACGCGGCGCTCGCCGCCGCCCGCTCCCAGGTGAGCGGGGAGGTGTTCAACATCGGTGGTGGGCAGGCGACTTCGGTGCGCAGTCTGGTGGTGCGGCTGACCGAGCTGGCGGGCGCGGCCGCCGAGATCGTGGAGACGCCGAGCGCGGGCGGGCGGCCGCCCGAGGCCGAGTGGCAGCGCATGGACATCGGGCGGGCACGGCGACTGCTCGGCTGGTCGCCGCGGCGCAGTCTGGACGATTCGCTGCGCGACCTGCTGGCGCACGCACGGGCCGCCATCGTCGCCGACGCGCGGGCCGACGCCGACCGCGCCTGGGCCGATGTCGGTGCCGGTGGTGGCGCCGACGCGCAGGCCGGCGCCCTGCCGGCCCGGGTCGGCACCGATCGCGAGCCGTTGTCCAGTGCCCTTCAAGTCGTCCCCACGACGATGGCCGTGTCGGATCACCGCTGAGGGCTTCGTGCCGGACTGACGACCATGGAGGCAGCCAAAATGAGTGACACCAAGGCACGGATTCTCGAACAGGTGCGGGAGTACCACCTGGAGAAGGAGCCGTCCGGTGAGTTCGTGCCGGGCGTCAGCGAGATCTGGCCCTCCGGCGCGGTCCTGGAGCCGGCGGACCGGGTGGCCCTGGTGGAGGCGGCGCTCGACATGCGGATAGCCGCCGGAACCAGCTCCCGCAAGTTCGAGTCCCGCTTCGCGCGCTACATGAAGCGGCGCAAGGCGCACCTGGTGAACTCCGGTTCCTCGGCCAACCTCCTGGCCATGTCGGCGCTCCTCTCGCCGCACCTGGAGGACCGCGCTCTCAAGCCGGGCGACGAGGTCATCACGGTGGCCGCGGGCTTCCCGACCACCGTCAACCCGATCCTGCAGAACGGCCTCATCCCGGTCTTCGTGGACGTCGAGCTGAAGACGTACAACACGACCGCGGAGCGCATCAAGGCGGCCGTCGGCCCCAGGACCCGCGCCATCATGGTCGCGCACGCGCTCGGCAACCCCTTCGAGGTGGCCGAGGTCGCGCAGATCGCCGAGGAGAACGACCTCTTCCTCGTCGAGGACAACTGCGACGCGGTCGGCTCGCTCTACAACGGTCAACTCACCGGCACCTTCGGCGACTTGACGACGGTGAGCTTCTACCCGGCGCACCACCTGACGATGGGTGAGGGCGGCTGTGTGCTGACCTCGAACCTGGCGCTGGCCCGTATCGTGGAGTCCCTGCGCGACTGGGGCCGGGACTGCTGGTGCGAGCCGGGCGAGAGCGACCGCTGCTTCAAGCGGTTCCAGTACCAGCTGGGCACCCTGCCGGCCGGCTACGACCACAAGTACATCTACTCGCACATCGGTTACAACCTGAAGGCCACCGACCTGCAGGCCGCGCTCGGCCTGACCCAGCTCGACAAGGTCGACGACTTCACCGCCGCCCGCCGTCGCAACTGGCAGCGTCTGCGCGAGGGTCTTGAGGGTGTGCCGCACCTGATCCTGCCGGAGGCGACCCTGGGCAGCGAGCCCAGCTGGTTCGGGTTCGTCATCACCGTCGACCCCGACGCGCCGTTCAAGCGCAAGGAGTTGGTGAACTTCCTGGAGGAGCGGAAGATCGGCACGCGCAATCTGTTCGCCGGCAACCTGACCCGCCAGCCCGCCTACGTGGACGCCCCGCACCGCATCGTGGGCGACCTGACCAACTCCGACATCATCACCGAGCAGACCTTCTGGATCGGCGTCTATCCCGGCCTGACCGACGAGCACACCGACTTCATGACGGCCTCGATCCGGGACTTCGTCGCCGGCTGGTGACGTCCTGCGACACCCCTCAACCCCAGCACCCTTGACGAGGAGAGAGCGTACATGTCGTCGACACTTGCGGAGCTGACTGAGCTTCAGCCGGTGGTCCAGCCCCGTGAGCCGGTGTCGGTCGCCGACCGGATCGCGGCGTCCGCGGCCACCACCGGCGGACTCCTGACCACCGGGGAGTTCCACCACTGGTTCGCCGAGCGCAGGAAGGCGGGTTGCTTCCACATCGAGCGGATCCCGTTCTCCAAGCTGCGCGGCTGGTCCTTCGAGCCGGACACCGGGAACCTGGTGCACTCCAGCGGCCGCTTCTTCAGCGTCGAGGGGCTGCACGTCACCACCGACGACGGCCCGCACAAGGAATGGTTCCAGCCGATCATCAAGCAGCCCGAGGTCGGCATCCTCGGGATCCTGGTGAAGGAGTTCGACGGCGTACTGCACTTCCTGATGCAGGCCAAGATGGAGCCGGGCAACCGTAATCTGCTGCAGCTCTCCCCCACGGTGCAGGCCACCCGCAGCAACTACACCAAGGTCCACCAGGGCACGGACGTGAAGTACATCGAGTACTTCACGGGCAGTGGGCGGGGCCGGATCCTCGCCGATGTGCTCCAGTCCGAGCACGGTTCGTGGTTCTACCACAAGAGCAACCGCAACATGATCGTCGAGGTGGACGGCGATGTCCCGCTCGACGAGGACTTCTGCTGGCTCACCCTCGGCCAGATCTCCGATCTCCTGCACCAGGACAACCTGGTGAACATGGACTCGCGTACGGTCCTGGCCTGTCTGCCCGCCTACAGCGCGGGGCCCGCCCGCGGGGACGGTTTCGACCACGCCCTGGCCCGCTCGCGCGACCCGCGGGCCGGCGCGCTGCTCACCGACGTCGACCTGCTGTCGTGGTTCACCGCGGAGCGTTCGCGCTACGACGTGCAGGCCGAGCGGATACCGCTGGACGACGTGCCGGGCTGGACCCGTGACGAGGCGCGCATCGGCAAGGACGACGGCCGCTGGTTCAATGTGGTCGCCGTCGAGGTGCAGGCCGGCAACCGCGAGGTGACCAGCTGGACGCAGCCTTTGATCGAGCCGTGCAGCCGCGGCGTCGCCGCCTTCCTGACCCGCTCGTTCGACGGTGTGCTGCACGTCCTGGCCAACGCCAAGGTCGAGGGCGGTTTCCTCGACACGGTCGAGCTGGCCCCCACCGTGCAGTGCTCCCCGGACAACTTCGAGGGCCTCCAGGTCCGTCCGCCCTTCCTCGACCTCGTCCTGAACGCGGCGCCCGAGCGCATCCGCTACGACGCCATCCATTCCGAGGAGGGCGGCCGGTTCCTGTACGCGGAGAACCGCTATCTGGTTATCGAGGCGGACGAGCAGCAAGCGCCGATCGAACCGCCCACGGGGTACCAGTGGGTGACGGTCAGTCAGCTCACGGCTCTGATCAAGCACGGCCACTATGTCAATGTGCAGGCCAGGACGCTCCTTGCCTGCCTCAACGCCATGGGACATCTGACGCATGACTGAACGACCCCTGCGCATCGCCGTCCTCGGCACCGCCGACATCGCCCGCCGCCGGGTGCTGCCCGCCATGGCGGCCGACCCGGACATCGAGCTGACGGCGGTGGCGAGCCGGGACGGCGGGCGCGCTCGGGAGGTCGCGGCGCAGTTCGGCTGCGCCGCGGTGGAGAGCTACGACGCGGTCCTGACCCGGGACGACGTGGACGCGGTGTACGTTCCGCTGCCCATCTCCCTGCACGCCGAGTGGGCGGGCCGGGCGCTGCGTGCGGGCAAGCACGTACTGGCCGAGAAGCCCCTCACCGCGGACCGGCCCACCACAGAGGCGCTGCTCGGCCTGGCGCGCGCCTCGGGCCTGGTCCTGATGGAGAACGTCATGTTCGTCCATCATCCTCAGCACTCGGTGGTACGGGAGCTGGTGGCGAGCGGGGCGATCGGTCAACTCCGGGCGTTCAGTGCGGCGTTCGCGATCCCGGCGCTGCCGGCCGGGAACATCAGACACCGCCCCGAACTCGGTGGCGGCGCGCTGCTCGACGTCGGTTATTACCCCGTGCGCGCCGCCCTGTACTTCCTGGGCGCGGGCCTGGAGGCCGTCGGCGCCGCCCTGGAGCACGGGGACGGTGCGGCGGTGGAGACGTCGGGTGCGGTGCTGGTGCGCTCGCCGGCCGGGGTGCTCGGGCAGCTGGCGTTCGGCATGGAGCACGCGTACCGCTCGGCGTACGAACTGTGGGGCAGCGAGGGGCGGATCCGCGTCGAGCCGGCGTTCACCCCGCCCGCCGACCACAAGCCGGCGGTGTGGATCACGGACGCGCACGGCCCGCGCGAGCTGACGCTGGCCCCGCACGACCAAGTGGCTTCCACGGTGCAGGCGTTCGTGCGTGCGGTGCGCTCGGGCGCCGTCGAGTCGCCGGACGCCGGGGAGTGCCTGGAGCAGGCGAGCCTGCTGGACGCGGTCCGCGCGCGGGCGACGCACGCGTGGGCTCCGCGTTCCATTTCGACTTCGGATGAGGAAGGGACCGACCGTGACCGTTACTGAGCAGCCGACGCCGGGGACCGCGGCGGTGCGCGTCGCCGAACTGCACGTCCTGCGCGAGCAGGCGAGGCTCGGGCCGAGCGAGAAGGCCACCGAGGCCCAGCGCGCCAAGGGCAAGCTGACCGCCCGCGAGCGCATCGACCTGCTCCTGGACCCCGACTCGTTCCACGAGGTCGAGCAGTTGCGCCGCCACCGGGCGGTGGGGTTCGGCCTGGAGGCGAAGAAGCCGTACACCGACGGTGTGGTCACCGGCTGGGGCACGGTGGAGGGCCGCACGGTCTTCGTCTACGC
>NZ_JBEZKW010000036.1:0-81883 GCF_040651795.1 Streptomyces sp. NPDC048361 | reverse complement strand
GCTGTCATACGGCGACCTCGGCACACCACTCGGACAGGCAGCCGTTGACCCAGTCGGCGATCGGCTGGATACCGTCGTCCGAAGCCAGGCTGGTGCTCCGGGTGGACCCGCGTCTCTTCCTGGACGCGGTCGCGGGCGGCCCGCTGGACACCGGCTATCTGCACGCGAAGTCCGCCGCACTCCTCACCGGCGATCTCACCCCCAGTTTCGCCCTGAGCACGGCACTCAAGGACACCCGGCTGATTCTGGAAGCGGCCGAACAGGCGGGCGTACGGCTCGACTTGACCGAGGCGTCGGCCGAGCGGTTCGCGCGGGCCGAAGCAGCCGGGCACGGCGCCGAGGACATGATCGCCACGTACTTCGCGGGCCGCGCGAAGCAGTGACCGGGCCCGGCGGGCCGGTGCGGCCACCGGCCCCGCTGGTTCGGCCGCGCCCCGGGCCCACCCGCGCGTCCGTAATCCGATCCGTAGAGCCCGAAGCTGCGGCAATCCAATCCGCGGGGCCCCAAGCCGCGGCAATCCAATCCGCGGGGCCCCAAGCCGCGGCAACCCGATCCGCGGAGCCCGAAGCTGCGGAGCCCGAAGCTGCGGCAACCCAACCCGTGGGGCCCGAAACGGCGGCGAGAAGGGCCCGGGCGGTTCGATAGCATGGCTCTCTGCCCATCGGGCGGGGGTATCACCTGGTGTGAGTCCCCGGGTGGGCCTCCCTACCTGGGTTCGCCGTGGCCTCGCCGCGGTGCCGCACGTACGAACATAAGGAGCATCCGAGGATGTCTCGACACCTGATCACCAGCGCGCTGCCGTACATCAACGGGATCAAGCACCTGGGCAACATGGTCGGGTCGATGCTCCCCGCGGACGTGTACTCCCGTTACCTGCGCCAGCGCGGCCACGACGTGCTGTACATCTGTGCCACCGACGAGCACGGCACCCCCGCCGAGCTGGCCGCGAAGGAGGCGGGGCTTTCCGTCGCCGAGTTCTGCGCGCAGGCGCACGACACCCAGAAGGCGATCTACGACGGCTTCCAGCTGGCCTTCGACTACTTCGGCCGCAGCTCCTCGCAGCAGAACGTCGAGATCACGCAGCATTTCGCGCGGAAGCTGAGGGAGAACGGGTTCATCGAGGAGCGGGCGATCCGCCAGGTCTTCTCGGTCGCCGACGACCGGTTCCTGCCGGACCGCTACATCGTGGGCACCTGCCCGCACTGCGGCTACGACAAGGCGCGCGGCGACCAGTGCGAGAACTGCACCCGCGTCCTGGACCCGACCGACCTGCTGGAAGCGCGTTCGGCGATCAGCGGCAGCAGCGACCTGGAGGTCCGTGAGACGCGGCACCTCTTCCTGCTCCAGTCCAAGCTCCAGGGCGAGGTCGAGGAGTGGATCGACCGGGTCGGCGGCGAGTGGCCGCAGCTCGCCTCGTCCATCGCCCGCAAGTGGCTGACCGAGGGCCTGCACGACCGTGCGATCACCCGCGATCTGGAGTGGGGCGTTCCGGTCCCGGCCGACACGTGGCCGGAGCTGGCCGCCGAGGGCAAGGTCTTCTACGTCTGGTTCGACGCCCCGATCGAGTACATCGGCGCGACGAAGGAGTGGGCGGACCTCGACCCGGCGAACCGGGACTGGAAGTCGTGGTGGTACGAGCCGGAGGGTGCGGCCGACGTCCGGTACACCGAGTTCATGGGCAAGGACAACGTGCCCTTCCACACGGTGATGTTCCCGGCGACCGAGCTGGGTGTGCGCGAGCCGTGGAAGAAGGTCGACTACGTCAAAGCCTTCAACTGGCTCAACTACTACGGCGGCAAGTTCTCCACGTCGCAGCGGCGCGGTGTCTTCACCCACGACGCCCTGGAGATCCTGCCGGCCGACTACTGGCGCTACTTCATGATGGCGAACGCCCCGGAGTCCGACGACACGTCGTTCACCTGGGAGCACTTCACGGCGACCGTCAACAAGGATCTCGCGGACACCCTCGGCAACTTCGTCAACCGCGTCCTGTCGTTCTCGCGCAAGCGCTTCGGTGACGAGGTCCCGGCGGGCGCGGCGGCCGGGGCGGCGGAGGAGAAGCTGGGCGAGGAGATCGCCGGGCTGCTCGCCGAGTACGAGGGCCACATGGAGGCGCTCCAGTTCCGCAAGGCGGCCGCTTCGCTGCGTGCGCTGTGGTCGGCGGGCAACTCCTACCTGGAGGAGAAGGCCCCCTGGCTGGAGATCAAGACCGACCCGGAGGCGGCCGCGCTGACCCTGCGTACGGCGATGAACCTGATCCACCTGTACTCGGTGGTGTCGGAGCCGTTCATCCCGGCGTCGGCGAAGGCGATGCGTTCCGCGTTCGCGCTCGCCGGTGACACTGCCACCTGGGTCACCGCCGAGCAGGCGAGGGCCCTCGGCACCGTTCCGGCCGGAACCGCCTTCACCGTGCCGCCGGTGCTGTTCGCGAAGATCACGGAGGAGGACCTGGAGTCCTACCGGGAGCGTTTCGGCGGCGCCGACGAGGCGTGAGCCAAGCCCGAGGGGCCCCTGTCCACTCTGCGGACGGGGGCCCTTCGGCCGTGTGCGGGTGCCCGTACAGGCCCGGGGTGCGCGTACGGACGCGGGCACGCGTACGGGATCGGATGCGGCCGCCGCGCGTACGGGTTCGGGTTCGGCCGCGCGTTCGGGTTCGGGTTCGGGTCAGGCGGTGAGCAGCGCCGGGTCGCTCAGGCCGGACGCGCCGGTCTCGACGTGTCCGGCGAAGCGCCGCAGGAAGGTGGAGTCGGCGTCGGAGGTGACCGACACGTCGTACCAGTTCCCGCTGGAGCGCAGATTCACGGTGTAGCGGACGGTGGCGCCGGCGGCCACCGTCAAGGTGTGGGTCGCTCCCCCGTAGGCCGCCGCGGTGGCGACCGTGAGGTGGACGGTGCCCGTGCCCGCGTTGGTCAGGGTCAGGTCGAGGTTCCCGGTGCCCGCGTTGTGCCGGGCGGTGACCTCGGGTCCGGCGGTCTTGCCGGGGTTCTGGAAGGTGCGCAGGAACCCGTTGGGGCCGAAGACGCTGAGGTTGGTGGCGCCGCCCGAGTAGGCCGTGTTCCAGGTGTCCGCGATCGTCTTGCCCGCCTCCGTGGTGTACGTCCAGGGGCCGTCCGTGCGGGCGGGCGAGGTGACGAGGAACTGTGCGCCGGCCGAGGCGCCGCCGCCGAAGGTGAGGGTGAACTTGCCGGTGCTCGCGTTGGCGGCGCCGTCGACGAAGGGCGCGTAGCGCAGCGGGCGGGTGGGGCGCGAGCCGCGCTCCTGCTTGGGCAGGGTGCCGGTCGTGGGCGGCACCGGCACGAAGTCGGGGTGCCTGTTGTGGTCCGGCGGCTCGTACGCGTCCGTCGAGGGCAGCGACGGTGCCGAGGACTGGGTGCGGCTGAAGTCGAACGCCGAGGTCAGGTCGCCGCAGATCGCGCGCCGCCAGGGCGAGATGTTGGGCTCGTGCACCCCGAAGCGGCGCTCCATGAACCGGATGATCGAGGTGTGGTCGAAGGTCTCGGAGCAGGTGTAGCCGCCGGTGCTCCACGGCGAGACGACGAGCATCGGCACGCGCTGGCCCAGCCCGTACGGTCCGGCCGGGTAACTGGCGTTGCCGGGGAAGTAGTCGGGTCCCGTCGCGACGGTGGACAGCCCCTGGGAGGCTCCGGAAGGCACGAACGGCGGGACCACGTGGTCGAAGAAGCCGTCGTTCTCGTCGTAGGTGATGAACAGCGCCGTTTTGGCCCACACGTCCGGATTGGACGTGAGTGCGTCCAGGACCTGGGAGATGTACCAAGCCCCGTAGTTGGCGGGCCAGTTGGGGTGTTCGGTGAAGGCTTCGGGTGCCGCGATCCAGGACACCTCGGGCAGGGTACCGGCCTCGACGTCGGCCCTGAGGATGTCGAAGAAGCCGTCGCCGTTCTTGGCGTTGGTGCCGGTACGCGCCTTGTCGTAGAGGGGGTCGCCGGCCGTGGCGTTGCGGTAGGTGTTGAAGTACAGCAGGGAGTTGTCGCCGTAGTTGCCCCGGTAGGCGTCGTTGATCCAGCCCCAGCCACCGGCCGCGTTCAGGCCGTCGCCGACATCCTGGTAGATCTTCCAGGAGATGCCCGCCTGCTCCAGCCGCTCGGGGTAGGTGGTCCAGCCGTACCCCTTCTCGTCGTTGCCGAGGACGGGTCCGCCGCCGGTGGCGTCGTTGCCCGTGTAGCCCGTCCACATGTAATAGCGGTTGGGGTCGGTGGAGCCGATGAACGAGCAGTGGTAGGCGTCGCAGATGGTGAACGAGTCGGCGAGCGCGTAGTGGAACGGGATGTCCTCGCGCGTCATGTAGGCCATCGTCGTGGATGTCTTGGCGGGGATCCACTGGTCGTACTTGCCGTTGTTGAACGCCTTGTGGCTGCCGTTCCAGTCGTGGTTGAGGTCCTGGATGAACTGCAGTCCCAGCTTGTCCGCCTTGGGCCGGAACGGCAGCACCTCCTTGCCTGCGCCGACCTGGTGGAACACGGACTTTCCGCTGGGCAGGGTGACGGGCCGCGGGTCACCGAAGCCCCGGACGCCCTTCAGGGAACCGAAGTAGTGGTCGAACGAACGGTTCTCCTGCATCAGGACGACGACGTGCTCGACGTCCTGGATGGTGCCGGTGCTGCCCGCGGCCGGGATGGCGGCGGCCCGCGCGATGCTCTGCGACAGCGCGGCGAAGGCGGCGGTGCCGCCCGCGAGCTGCATGAACCGGCGCCGATTGAGTTCAGCCATGAGTGGGGGCCTCTGCAAGCGTGAGGGAACAGGGGGCGAGAGGGGTGTATCAAGAACACCCGGGGCCGCGAAAGCCCCCATGTCGTCACTGTGACACTCAGCAGTACGCCAAACGAACAGGAACCCCAAGTGGCGGCGGACCCCGCACGTTGTGGAGTTTCTGTGCCCTTCTAGGCCATCCAGAAGAAGACGGCGGTCATCCGCTTGTCTTCGATGGTGCTGCCGCAGTAACCGGTCGCACTGTGCATGGTGTTGGCGGTATAGAGCAGGAGCCGGTTGTAGCGGTGTGCGACACGCACGTCCTCCGTAAAGGAATCCGGCGGCACGAAGCGCGTACCGAGCGCTTCCACGAGGTTGTTGTGGGGCGCGGTCACCATGTTGCCGCCGAGCACCCCGCCGGGCAGGCTCTGCCGGAAGAAACTGGTGCCGCAGTCCTTGGGGGCCTGCGGTGTGAGGTAGAGCACCGCCGCGTAACGGCACAGCGCACGCGAGTCGGTGTGCGGGCGCGGCTCGCTCTCATCGGCGCCGACGACCTGTACGCAGTTGTGGTTGAGGGTCGCGCCGCCGGGCGCGGTGGCCTGCCAGAGCTCCTTCGCCCCCGTGCTGGCCTTGACCAGGCGTTCCACCCGGGCCAGCTCCGCGGGCAGGAGACCGGGCATGGTCCGCAGGCCGGGCCACGACTCCGGCTTGTACGGATACCCCTCGACCCAGTCGCTCTTGGCCACGCATCGTGCCCGCACGTCGTCGATGTTGGGCAGCACATCGTCCAACACCCAGTAATCCCGGCCGAGTTTGGGCTTGCGATAAGGAAGGACCGGGAGCGCCGGACGAATGGGGGGCATGCGGCCGACCATACTGGCGGGTCGGTTCGCGCTTGCCTTTGAACAGGTCAACCTTCCCCCAATAGCGGGGAATTGACGTGCGGGCGCTTTGGGCGGGGGCTCGCAATTGTCCGGCAGAGAATCACGCGAAAAGAAAAGTAAGGGCAAGAAAGAACCATGCTCCGGTAAGAGACGGCTCCGCATTCAACCAGGTCGCGCACGGGCGGGCGAGGAGGTGTGAGGGGCCCGAGGGGGTGTGAGCGAGCGCGAGGGGGGGTCGGCCCGAACGGTTCGGCTGATTCGGCTCCGGTCCGGGGGCTCGCCGGGATGGCATATCCGGCAGGGCGGCCGGTTCAGCCGGTTCGGCCGGTTCAGCCGGTTCAGCCGGTTCAGCCGGTTCAGCCGGTTCAGCCGGTTCAGCCGGTTCAGCCGGTTCAGCCGGTTCGGCGGGACGCCAGGTCCCACGGGCTTGCGATCCGACCGGTCCGGCCGACGCGACGGGACGGGAGGTGACGCGTGAGAGCGCTCTCAGTCGACCAGCCGGCGGCTGAGAACGCGCCACCCCCCACTCTCCCACCCGGCCCGAGAGCGCTCTCGACGCCCCGCTCCCCGCTCCCGCGCCCCAAGCTGGGCTTAGGCTCGGAGTCATATGGACGACCACTCGACCGGGCCCCGTCACACCGCGCCCCGCCGCACCGCGCCGCTCGCGCCCAAGGCGGACAAGGACACCGTGCGCCGGCACAACCTCAGCCTTGTGCTGCGCGCCGTCTACGACGAAAGCGCTCTCAGCCGGGCCGGCGCCGCCGCTCGCACCGGCTTGACCCGGGCCGCGGTGTCCTCGCTCGCCGATCAGCTGATCCGCAGCGGGTTCCTCACCGAGTCGGGCAAGTCGTTCAGCGGGCAGGCGGGGCGGCCCGGCACCATGCTGACCCCGGCGCGCAGCGGTCCGGCCGGAGCCGGGGTCGAGGTCAACGTCGACTATGTCGCGGTGTGCGTGGTGGACCTCGCGGGCACCGACCGCGTACGGCTCACCGAACATCTCGACAACCGGGGTGAGCCGCCGGGCGCCGTACTGACCCGGGCGGCCCGGATCGCCGCGCGGGCCCTGGACTCGGCGGCCGAGCAGGGCCTGCATCCGGTCGGCGTGGAGCTGGCACTGCCGGGCCTGGTCTCCGGGGGTGCCGTGCGCCAGGCCCCCAACCTGGGCTGGAAGGAGGTCGAAGCCGAGGTCCTGTTCCGGGAAGCCCTGGCGGAGCTGAGGCCCAACTCGCCTGCGCCGGACGTCACTTCGGACAATGAGGCCAATCTCGCGGCACTGGCCGAGCTGTGGTTCGGCGGTCCGCAGCGACGCGTCGGCCACTTCCTCTATCTGAGCGGGGAGATCGGGGTGGGCGGGGCGGTCGTCGTCGGCGGCGAGCTGCTGCGCGGCGCGCACGGCTTCGCCGGCGAGATCGGGCACACACCGGTGGACCCGGACGGCCCCGAGTGCCGTTGCGGCTCGCGCGGCTGCCTTGAGCAGTATGCGGGCCAGCTGGCGCTGCTGCGGGCAGCGGGGATCGACGAGAACGCCGGTGCGGCGGGCGTCCTGGAGCTGGAACACCGGGCGCGGGCGGACGATGAAAGTGCTCTCCGCGCGCTGGCCGGGGCCGGCCGCACCCTGGGGGTCGCCCTGTCCGGCGCGGTCAACCTCCTCGATCCGGACGCGGTCGTACTCGGCGGGATCTACCGCACATTGCTGCCCTGGCTCGCGCCCGCCGTGGACGGAGAGCTGTCGCGTCGGGCGGTGTCCGGGCTGTGGCTCGCGGGGAGCGGTCGCGTGCGTGCGTCGTCCCTCGCGGGGGACGCGGCCCGGGGCGCGGCCGCCCGCGTCGTACGCGGGATCGTCGCCGATCCGGTCGCCTACGGGTAGGCGTCGTCAGTGGTGGGCGTGGTCCTCGTGGTGGAGTTCGCGGTACTCCGCCGTCGTCGGCTGGGGAATCTGTCCGGCGGGTCCGATTCGTCCGGCAGGGCCGGTTCTGTCCGGCGGGCCGTAAAAGACGTCCTGCCGTGCCTCGTCGGCGCGAGGGTCGTGGCGGGTGTGGCCGTCGGTTGCGGTCGCCCGGCACCATGAAGCGCGGCGGCGCCCGGTCCGGCCGCCGCGCGCCGGGGTACCGGGCGGCCATTCCTGCCTATTCCGGCGGCGGTCGGGGAGAATGCCGTACGCAGTCGTGAGCGGCCGGCGCATAGAGACGGGACTCGGCACATGACCGACATCGAGACGTCTCGTACGGCACCGGGCGTGTTCGCGCCGGGGGGCCGGCTGCGCGATGGGGTGGTTCGGGAACTCGAGGAGCGCTGGCCCGCCGGGCGGACCGGACTCGACGAGGTGTGCCGGCACTCCCTGCTGCCGGTGGGGAAACTGCTCAGGCCCAGCCTGCTTCTCGCGAGCACGCAGGCCGTCGGCGGCGATCCGCTGAGAGCGCTTCCAGCGGCGGTCGCCGCCGAGAGCGGGCACGTCGGCAGCCTCATCCACGACGACATCATCGACGGGGACACGGTGCGACGAGGACGGCCCGCCGCGCACCACAGGTACGGGACCGGTGAGGCCATCGTCGCGGGCGACCTGCTGTTCTTCTCGCTCTTCGAGTCCCTCACCCAGTGTCGCGACCGGGGCGTTCCCGCCGACCGGGTGGTGACGGCCGTCGCGGCGATCTCACGGGCCGGGATGGATCTGTGCCGGGGGCAGAGCATGGAGGCCCGGCTCGCCGGACGGCAGGTGTTCGAGGTGGGCCCGTATCTGGAGATGGTGCGGCTCAAGACAGCGGCGTTGTTCCGCGCGGCGTGCGAGGTCGGCGCCATTCTGGGCGGGGGCAGCCCGGCCGAGCTGGCCTCGTTGGTCACGTATGCGGACCATCTCGGGGTCGCCTTCCAGGTCCACGACGACCTGCTGCCCTACACCAGCGATGCGGACAGTGCGGGCAAGGCGTCGACGAGCGACGTCAGGAACGGCCGGCCGGTGCTGCCGGTCGTGCTCGCCCACCGCGCCGCCGACGCCTGCACCCGGCGCGCGATCGAGGACTGCCTGACGGAGCGGGAGGAGCCGCACTCGGCGCTGGTCGCGCTCACCGCGATCCTGCGGGCGTCGGGGGCGATCGAGGAGTCACTCGCCCTGGCCGGCCGACATGCCGGGGCCGCCGTCGACGCGTTGGAAGCGCTCTCACCCGGCGAGGGGCGCGACACTCTCGCCGACTTCGTGACGCTTGCGCTCACCGGGACGCCGCCCTGCAGCAAGGCGCTGCCGATGAAACCACCCAGGCTCACGCCGAGGTAGAGAGCGGCGGCGCTCATCGCCAGGGTCAGGCTCGTCATGCCGGCGAATACGGTGACGAGGGTGCGCTGCCTGCGCTCGGGCGGGACGATCGAGACCTACGGCCGCACTAGGTCAACTACCCCTGTGAAGGGTGCCGTTGAGCCCTCGGCAAGGGAGTCCGGCCGAACGTGGGGCAGGGTTCGGGGCCGGCTCCCGAGCCGAGCCCAAGCGGCCGGGCCCGGGAGAGCGGAGGCGGTTCTGCGCGAAGGGTCCACCCCCTCGCTTGCATAAACATTCGGAATGATGAATACTCTTCCCATGTCCAAGGTTCTCACCTCCCTGCCCGCCGGCGAGCGCGTCGGCATCGCCTTCTCCGGCGGCCTCGACACCTCCGTCGCGGTCGCGTGGATGCGCGACAAGGGCGCCGTCCCGTGCACCTACACCGCCGACATCGGTCAGTACGACGAGCCCGACATCGCGTCGGTGCCCGGCCGCGCCCAGGCCTACGGGGCCGAGATCGCGCGTCTGGTCGACTGCCGGGCGGCGCTGGTCGAGGAGGGCCTGGCCGCGCTCGCGTGTGGCGCGTTCCACATCCGCTCGGGCGGCCGCGCCTACTTCAACACCACTCCCCTGGGCCGTGCCGTCACCGGCACCCTCCTGGTGCGGGCGATGCTGGAGGACAACGTCCAGATCTGGGGCGACGGGTCGACCTTCAAGGGCAACGACATCGAGCGGTTCTACCGTTACGGTCTGCTCGCCAACCCGCACCTGCGGATCTACAAGCCCTGGCTGGACGCGGACTTCGTGACCGAGCTGGGCGGCCGCAAGGAAATGTCGGAGTGGCTGCTCGCCCACGACCTGCCCTACCGCGACAGCACGGAGAAGGCGTACTCCACCGACGCCAACATCTGGGGCGCCACCCACGAGGCCAAGACCCTGGAACACCTGGACACGGGTGTCGAGACCGTCGAGCCGATCATGGGCGTGCGCTTCTGGGACCCCTCGGTGGAGATCCCCACCGAGGACGTGACGATCGGCTTCGTCCAGGGCCGCCCGGTCACCATCAACGGCAAGGACTTCGCCTCGCCGGTGGACCTGGTCATGGAGGCGAACGCGATCGGCGGCCGCCACGGCATGGGCATGTCCGACCAGATCGAGAACCGCATCATCGAGGCGAAGAGCCGCGGCATCTACGAGGCGCCCGGCATGGCGCTGCTGCACGCGGCGTACGAGCGGCTCGTCAACGCGATCCACAACGAGGACACCCTCGCCCAGTACTACAACGAGGGCCGGCGACTCGGCCGGCTGATGTACGAGGGCCGCTGGCTGGACCCGCAGGCGCTGATGGTCCGCGAGTCGCTCCAGCGGTGGGTCGGCTCCGCCGTCACCGGCGAGGTGACGCTGCGGCTGCGGCGAGGCGAGGACTACTCGATCCTCAACACCACGGGCCCCGCGTTCAGTTACCACCCCGACAAGCTGTCGATGGAGCGCACCGAGGACTCCGCATTCGGCCCGGTGGACCGGATCGGCCAGCTCACCATGCGCAACCTCGACATCGCCGACTCGCGTGCCCGGCTGGAGCAGTACGCGGGCCTCGGCATCGTGGGCACGGCGCATCCGGAGCTGATCGGCGCCGCCCAGGCCGCGGCGACCGGCCTCATCGGGCCCATGCCGGAGGGCGGCGCGGAGGTCATCGCCTCGCGCGGCGAAGTGTCGGGCGACGACGAGCTCCTGGACCGCGCGGCGATGGAGTCCGGCACCGACTAGGCGCACCGGCTGGTCGCACCGGCTGGGCGCACCGGCTGGGCAACGCCTGCCCAGCAATCGGGCACCGCTCGGTCGGCGGCCAGAACGCGACAGGGCCCGCCCCTTCAGGGGGCGGGCCTTTCGCCGTCTTCGCGTCACCGGATCTTCGCGTCACCGGATCTTCGCGTCACCGGATCTTCGCGTCACCGGATCTTCGCGTCACCGGATGCTCGTGCTACCGGATGCTCGTGCTACCGGACACTGGACGTTCGCATCGCCGGACGCTCGTGCTTCCCGGGCTCGCTCCTTCAAGTCCGCAGGGTGGTCCGTGCGACCTCCCGCGCGTCAACGCGGGCGCGCGCAGCCCTACTTGGGCGATGCCGAGGTGGACGGGTGCGGCTCCACCACCGGCAGGTTGTACACATGCCCTGGCACTACGATCTTGGTGATCGCCTGGCCGAAGAGCGTGCTCGGCTCGCTCCTGTCGTGGGTGATGTCCGTGTTGAGCAGCACGACGAGCGTGGCCTTCGACTCGGGGAGGTACATCGTCAGGGACTCGTACCCGGGCAGTGAACCGTTGTGGCCGATCCACCCCTGCACGTTGAAGATGCCCATGCCGTACCCCGCGCCCGGGATCGTTGACGGCGGGGTCTCGAGGCGCTGCGCCTGCGTCTGCGGCGAGAGCAGGGTGCCGGTGGCCAGGGTGCGGGCCCAGCTCTTCAGGTCCCCGAGGTCGGAGATCATCGCGCCGGCCGCCCAGGCCCAGGACGGATTCCAGTTGGTGGTCACCGCAACCTTCCCGTTCAGGGTCTGGTTCGTGTAACCCTGGGCGTGCGGGCTGGGGAACGCGGCGTCGGTCGGGAAGACGGTGTGGGTCAGTCCGGCCGGCTTCAGGACCTTCTGGTCGAGGTACTGGTTGAGCGGCATGCCGCTCGCCTTCTCGATCACCAGGCCGAGCAGGATGAGGTTGGTGTTGCAGTAGAAGAACTGCTTCCCCGGCTGGAACATCACCGGATGCTTGAAGGAGTAGTCCAGCAGCTGCTGCGGCGTGAACGGCTTCTCCGGATGGGAGAGCAGCGCGTTGACGAATCCCGGGTCCTCCGAATAGTTGAACAACCCGCTGCGCATCTGGGCGAGTTGACGGAGCGATATCTTGTCTCCGTTCGGCACGCCGGGAATGTACTTGCCGATCGGGTCGTCGAGGCCGAGCTTGCCCTGGTCGACCAGTTCGAGCATCGCGGTGACCGTGAAGGTCTTGGTCTCGCTGCCGATCCGCATGTACATGTTGGTCGCCATGGGGGCGCCGGTCGCCTTGTCGGCGACGCCGAACGTGCGGACGTACTCGCCCTTGCCGGGGGCCGACAGGCTCACCATCACACCGGGGACGTTCGCCTCCCGCATGACCTGCTTGACGGCGGTGTCCAAGCGCGCGGCGACGGCCGGACTCAGCTGCGCGAAGGCGGAGTCGCCCGACGCGGAGGGTGAACTCTCCGTAGAGGGCGAACTCGACGCGGACGGCGAACTCGACGCGGCGGACGAGGAGTTCGACGCGAACGGAGAGCTTGGCACGGACCGAGGGTTCGATGCGAACGGCGAGTTCGACGTCGCCGTGCGGACGGACTGCGCCGGCGGCGCGGTGGCCCCGTACGCGCTGGCGGCGGCCACCGGCGCGGCCAGCAGCGTTGCCGTCGCGACCCCCACACACGCTCTGCGCCACTGGGTCTGTGAGTACCTCACGGGCAGGCCTCCTGCCGGACGAGGGCGCCCGGACGCGGGATGGGGTCCGGGCGGTGGGAACATCACTCCCTTCCCACGCTAGGCCCGCAACCGCGTGCCCGCATGGCGGCGCCGGAGTTGCGCGACTGCCGAAACCGTGACGCGCCGCGCGGCTGGGTTTGTCGTATGCACACGGCTTGGGAACCGACCGCGCCCGGCGTCCTCGCGCTGCCGTCGGGGCTCGGCGTCGGCTGGTGCGCGGACGAGGCCTGGTCGTCCGGGCCGAGGTCGCCCCCGGTCTCACCGTCCTCGCCGTGGTGCCCTTCCTCAGCGGGTCGGCCCGCTGAGGAAGGGCAGCCCAGAACAACCCAGTGGCGGGAGCGATCCGGTGCCGGGCCCGCCCGGGGCCCGCGGTTCAGAGCAGGCCGAGGTCCCGGAGCTCCTTGTGCAGGTCGGCGCGGCCCGGGTCCAGGGGCGCGGGAGCGGCGGAAGCCTTGCCCACGACAGGGCCCCCGCCCCGGCTCCCGTCCCGGCCACCGTCCACGGCGGCCGGCGCGGAACGGCGCCCGTCCCGCAGGACGTACGCGCCGATCATGCCGCCCACAAGCCCGCCGAGGTGCGCCAGCCAGCTCACCCCCGGGGTGCCGGGGACGGCGACGCTCACCATGTAGGCGAAGGACGCCGCCATCACCAGGCCGATCAGCGTGTCGACCAGCCGCCGGTCGAAGAGGCCGCGCAGCACCACGTATCCGAAGTAACCGAAGATCACGCCGCTGGCACCCACGCCGAGCGTGTGGGTGTCCTGGAAGACCCAGACGGCGAGCCCGCTGGTGACCGCGACGAGGAGCGTGAGCCACAGGAAGCGGATCACGCCCCGGTACGCGGCGAGGAACCCGAAGACGAACAGGGGCCCGGAGTTGGCCTCGATGTGGTCCCAGCCGAAGTGCAGGAACGGCGCGACGAGGATGGCCGGCAGCCGGCCCAGGTCCTGCGGCACGACTCCGAACTCCCTGTCGAGGCGGTAGTCCCCCGCCCAGTTGACCACTTGCAGAACCCAGACGACCGCCATGAACCCGAACATGACGTAGAGCGCCTTGCGCGCCTCCGCGATCATCTCCTCGGCGGTGCGCCGCCCCTCCCGGTCCCATCCCTGCGTCAGCGCGCCCACCGTCGTGCCCCCATCGCCCCGTGGCCGAAAACGTTCCGGGTGCATCGTAGGGCCGGCTCCGCCTCAGCCACCGAGCCGCGCGATCGCGTCCTCGGTGACCGGGGTGAAGAAGTTGACGAGGTGGCCGTCGGGGTCGCGCAGGAGCAGCGAGCGGTTGCCCCACGGCATGGTGGTGGGCGGCTGTATGAACTCCGCGATGAAGCCGGAGCCGGCCAGGTTCTGGTGGACGGCGTCCACGTCGTCGACGCGGAACTCCAGGATGACGCTCCGGTTGTCGGCGGGGTGCGCGGCGCCGGGCGCGAACATCGGGACGGTACGGGTGCTGCCGATGGCCAGGGTCGCCGAGGCGGTCCTGAGTTCGGCGAAGTCGTCGGTGGACCAGTGCGCGCGCACGCCCGTGGCGTGCTCATAGAAGCGGACGAGCCGGGCGATGTCGCCGGTGATGACGCGGATCGAGACGAAGTCCATGGTTCTCTCCGAGGTGAGGGCTGGTCGTAAGCGGACGGGAGGCGGCGGGGTTGCTGTCGAGTCGGCGTGGTCGCTGAACGAAGTCGCGCGCGATGTGTTCAGCGGCTCTGACCACACGCTATGACCAATACCGGACAGAATCCGCCCGGTATTGAAGGGATACTTTCCGGCATGGCCAGACCCACCGCTCGCGTGCTCGCTCTCCTCGAACTCCTCCAGTCCGGAGGCACCCGGACCGTGTCCGAGCTCGCCGCAGCGCTCGGCGTCGACGAGCGCACGGTGCGGCGCTACGCGGGGCATCTGCTCGAACTCGACGTGCCCGTCGAGTCGGTGCGCGGACGGTACGGCGGCTACCGGCTGGCGCCGGGCTACCGGATGCCTCCCCTCATGCTGAGCGACGACGAAGCGCTCGCCGTGCTGCTCGGTCTGATCGCGGGCCGCCGGGCCGGCCTGACGACGAGCGCGGGCGTGGCGAGCGAGACGGCCGCAGCGAAGATCCGCCGCGTGCTGCCGGAGCGGCTCGGCCGACGCCTTGACGCCGTCCTCGACTCCCTCGCCTTCACGGCCGTCGGCGGGCCGCCCGCCACGCTGACGGCCGTCGGTGGGCCGCCCGCCACGGGCACGCCCCGGCCGCCCGCCGCCCCCCGCAGCAGCGTCCTGCTCCCCCTGGCCGACGCCGTACGCCACCATCGGCCGATTCGCATCCGGTACACCGCGGCCGACGGACGCCGCAGCGAACGCGTCCTGCATCCGTACGGGCTCGTCTCCCATGCGGGCAGGTGGTACGTCACCGGCGCCGACCCCGCGCGCGGCGAGGACCGCATGTTCCGGCTCGACCGTGTCTCCGACGCCCGTACGCTGCCCGGCTCGTTCGTGCCGCCCGCCGGTGTCGACACCGCCGAGCGCGTCCTGACCGGGCTCGCCACGGCCCCGTACGCACACGAGGTGAGCCTGCGCGTCGAGGGGACGGCCGAGCAGATCCGCGCCCGCATCCCGGCCGGCCTGGCCACGCTCACGGAAGTCCCTGATGCCGTCACCCAATCCACCTGGTTCCGCGTCGAGTTGCGAGTGGAGAGCCTCACCTGGCTCCCCGCCGTGATCGCCTCGCTCGACCGGCCGTTCGTGATCGAGCGTCCCGCCGAACTCCGTTGTCTCGTCGCCGACTTCGGCGAGCGGCTCGCCCGCTCCGCGCGCTCGCCCCACGGCGAAGGGCGCGATTGACATCTGCTGCGACACTCGTCCGATGAACCGTGATCAGATATCCCGACTCGCCCACGCACACCACCCCATCGCGGCCCCCGTCGACGACGACGCGGTACGCCGACTGCTGGAGCGCGGCATTCCACGCGACGACGCCCGGATCCTGGACCTCGGCTGCGGTGGCGGCGAGTGGCTGCTGCGGGCACTGGCCGCCCACCCCGGCCTACGGGCGGAGGGCGTGGACATCTCCGAGCAGGCCCTGGCGCATGCCCGTGCCGCGGCCCGGGCATGCGGCGTCGACGAGCGGCTCACCCTCCACCACGGGGACGCTGCGGATTTCACCGCCTCCACCCCGTTCGACCTGGTGCTCAGTGTGGGCGCCTGCCACGTGCACGGGGGCCTGCTCCCCACCCTCGCGGCGGCCCGTGAACACCTGGCGCCCGGTGGACATGTCCTGGTCGGCGACGGGTTCTGGGAGCGCGAACCCACGCCGGAGGCCGTCGAGATGCTGGGCGAGCTGAGCGATCTGGCAACCACGCTGGACGAGGTCGTGGCCGACGGCTGGGCACCCGTCCAGGCCCACGTCAGCACGCGCGGGGAACTCGACGCCTACGAATGGTCCTGGACGGGGTCGCTCGCGGCCTGGGCCCTGGACCACCCGGACGACCCGGACAGCACGCAGGCCCTGGAGGCCGCCACCACGCACCGCACGGAGTGGCTGCGTACCTACCGTGACTCGTTCGGCTTCGTGTGCCTGATCCTGCGCGCCACTCCGTAGTGACGCGAACAGGCCGCGGAATGGGGCCCGTTGGTCACCGCCCGCGCACCACAGCCGCGATGAGGTCATGGATGTAGAAGTCCCCCGCAGGGCGGCCCTCCTGGAGGCGCGGGAGGTTTTCAGGGCCGAACCAGTCGTAGGCGGTGTGCTTGGACCATTCGAGGGCGGGGTGGTCCAGGTCCCCGTCGACCTCCACGAGGTAGTCCGCCTCCCGGCGGATCCCGCCGCCGTCGTCTCCGGCCCAGCTGCTGACGCCGAGTAGGGCCCGTACGCGCCGCAGCCGCCAGCCGGTCTCCTCCGCCAGCTCGCGGGCGAGGGCCACCAGGAGGGACTCCCCCGCTTCGACGTGCCCGCCCACGATGTCCCAGCAGTCGGGGAAGAGCCGCCGCTGTGGTCCGCGTCGCTGGGCGAACGCCTCGCCCCGCGGGTTCAGGATCACCGCGCCGACCACCCAGGTCTCCCCGGCTGCCGGCACCGGCACCTCGACGCCGTCGTCCACGATCACGCCGCAGCCACGGTCTCCTCGCATGCGCTCACGGTACCCCCGGCAGGATCGGCTCGGGTCGTCGGGGCCGCTCCGCACACCGGGACCCAACTCGCGCTGAAAACCGCTGCGTTGGGCCTCCATTCAGCCACAGGGACGGCTCGGCCGTTCGTTACGGCGGCGCTCGGCGACCCCTCTCAACCCCCAGGAATTGCCTTCGGTTTACCCGCACTCCCTTCACAAGCCATGTGACATATGCAATTTTACAGACGCGCAGCAGCAAGCCGCATTCACGCCAACTGCTCAGTACGGCCCGTGGGTCACCGGGCCCGCTCCGTCACGCCCCGACACCCGGGGGCGGCGGGCGGTCCGCGCCTTCGGTACCCCCACCGCCGCGCCCCGGGCGCGGCCTCCACACCGCTGGGAGGCGGCACGTGAACACCCGACCAGAAGGACTGAGACGAAGTCTCACCGGTTTCCTGATACTCGCCCTGGCCCTGTGCATGGGCATCGCCATGATGGCGCAGCCGAGCCGCGCGGCCGCCGCCGACGGCCCGTCGAAGGCGGCCGGCCCGACCGGCAACGCCGCCACCGCCGCGAGCCGGGCCACGAGCAAGTCCGCGCCGCCGGTGCTGGGTTCGACGGCCGGCGCGTCCGACCGCTCCGACGCCCGGCGCGCCCCGATCGACGCCGCGCACCTTCCGCCGAAACGGCCGCTGACCTCACCGGCGCCGCAGAAGGCACCCATGGCACAGAGCAAGGCGGCAAGGGGCGCGGCCGCGGCGTCCTGCACACCGGGCGACTTCGGCAGCCGTACGGGCGCCGCCCTGGTCTCGTTCGTCCAGGCGTCGACGACGGACTGCGTCAACACACTGTTCGGCCTGACCGGTACCGACGCCTACAACGCCTTCCGCGAAGCGCAGATGGTCACCGTGGCCAACGCCCTGACGGCCACGGCGCGCAGCTACCCCGGTGACAACTCCACCAACGTGTGGCAGCTCGTGCTGTTCCTGCGCGCCGGCTACTACGTGCAGTCCAACAACGCCGACGCCGTCGGCCCCTACGGTACGACGCTGGCGACCGCGAGCGAGGCCGCTCTGGACACCTTCACCGCGTCCCCGCACTTCATGGACGTGAGCGCCGCCAACGGCGACATCATGGGCGAGGTCCTGGTCCTGACCGACAGCGCCAACGAGCAGGCCCGCTACCTGACCACGTACAAGAAGGTGCTCAACGCCTACACCAGCTCCTGGGACGCGTACTGGAGCATGGACACCGCCGTCAACGACGTGTTCACCCCGCTCTTCCGCGGCCACTGGAACCCCGCGTACATCGCGGCGGTCACCGCCGACCCGAGCATCATCGACACGCTGAGCTCGTTCGCGCTGAACCACCTCGCCAAGCTCAACGACGCGTGGTTCTACCTGGACGCCAACGCGGGCAGCGAGATGGCCCGCTTCCTGGACACGCCGGCTCTCCAGGCCAAGGTGCGGCCACTGACCAAGGCCCTGCTCGGCGCCTCCGCCATCACCGGCACGACCGCCCCGCTGTGGGTCGCGGTGGGCGCGATGACCGACGCGTACGACAAGGCGCAGTGCTCGTACTACGGCACCTGCGACTTCATCAACCAGCTCACCGCCGCCGCGCTGCCGATCACCTACACCTGCGACGCCGACCACACCTTCCGCGCCCAGTCGCTGAGCGACGCCGCCCTCGCCGCGGCCTGCGCCAGCGTCAAGGGCCAGGACGCCTACTTCCACAGCATCGTCAAGGACAGTGGTCCGGTCGCGAACGACCACAACACGAACATCCAGATCGTGACGTTCGCGAGCCCCAAGGACTACCAGACGTACTCCGGCTGGATCTTCGGCAACAGCACCGCCAACGGCGGCGAGTACCTGGAGGGCGACCCGTCGGACCCGGCCAACCAGGCCCGTTTCCTGTCCTATGTGAAGAGCGTGGGCGACGGCTTCCCCGGCGACATCTGGAACCTCAACCACGAGTACACGCACTACCTCGACGGGCGCTACGACATGGCCGGTGACTTCAACGCGGGGCAGGACGTGCCGGACATCTGGTGGATCGAGGGCTTCGCGGAGTACGTCTCCTACAGCTACCGCAACCTGCCCGACACCGAGGCCATCGCCGACGCCGCCCAGCACACCTACGCGCTGAGCACCCTGTGGCAGAGCGCGTACTCCAACTCCGACCAGACCCGCACCTACCCGTGGGGCTACCTGGCCACCCGCTACATGGTCGAGAAGCACCCGGCGGACGTCCAGAACATGCTGGCCAAGTTCCGCAGCGGTGACTACGCGGGGGCGTACGCCGTGTACAACACCGGCATCGGCACCCGTTACGACGCCGACTTCAACGCCTGGCTCGACGCGTGTGCCGCCGGCGCCTGCGGCGGCACGAGCAGCGGCCCCAGCGCCGCCTTCGACGCCACCGTCTCGCAACTCGCGGTCAGCCTGACCGACAAGTCCACGGACACCGGCAGCACCATCACCCAGCGCGCGTGGAACTTCGGCGACGGCACCACGTCCACCGCCACCAACCCCACCAAGTCCTACCCGGCCCCCGGCACGTACACGATCACCCTGACCGTCACCGACGCCAAGGGCGCGACGAGCACCACGAGCAAGGCGGTCGCCGTCACCGGCGCCCTGCCGACCTGCACGGACCCCGACGCCCGCATCATGGGCCAGAACTGTTCGCGTACCGGCCGCACGGCCCAGAAGGGCGGCCTGGACTACCTGTACCTGTACCTGCCCGCCGGAAAGGTCACCCTGAAGGTCACCACGACCGGAGGCACCGGCAACGCCGACCTCTACTACGACACCGACACCTGGGCGACGAACGCGAACTACACCGCACGCTCCACCAAGGCCGGCAACGCCGAGAGCATCACCGTCACCAACAAGACCGCCGGCTACCGCTACATCAGCCTGTACGGGAAGACCGCGTTCAGCGGCGTGACGGTCACCACGGCCTACTGATCCTCCGCTCTTCCCGCCCCTGTCCCCCGCGGGGGACTCGACCCCCTGGCGACCGGCCGGGTGCGGTGCCGCCCCGAGTACGAACGGGGCGGCACCGCACAGGACTTGGGGCCGACTCGGGCTCGCCTTCGGCCCGACCTCGGCCCGAGCCCAGCCCGACCTGGGCCTTCTTCCGGTCCGGTCTCAGGCCGGCCACGTGCCGGTCAGGCGGCGCGTCGCGGTGGCACCCGCCCGGTCCACGCCGGCCTTCACCACGCCGTAGATCGCGCCCTGCAACATGGCCGCGATCAGCACCTCGCGCCACGTACGGTCCTCGTCGGTCGCGTCGGGCGCGTCGTCGTCATGGCTGAGCCGCTTCCAGGCCTGCTTGAACACCACACCGGCGAGCATGCCGCCGGCGATACCGAGGCCGAGGCCGAACGGCTTGTAGACGATCTTGGACAACTTCACCGGCTCAGCCCTTCCTGCGACGGCAGGCCAGCCACACCACGACGGCCGCGCCGCCCGCCGCCAGGAGCACCGTGCGGTAGTCGCGGGCGGCACGCCCGGCCGGCACGGGAACCTTGTCCTGAAGGGTGCCCTGGAGGGAGCCCTGGATCGTGTCCTGCACCTTGTCCTGTACCTGATGTGCGACGTCCTGCACCTGATGCGCGACACCCTGTACCTGATGGGCGGCATCGGCGGTCCTGGCCTTGAGCTCGCCGGCCTTGGCCGCGGCACGCTGCTGCACCTCGACGGCCTTGTCGCGGGCTCGGCCCTTTACGTCGGCCTTGGCCGCCAGCGCTTCGACGGTCCGCCCAAGGTCCTCGCGGGTCCGTTCGACCTGTTCGCGCAGTTCCTCGGAGCCGGGAGCGCTCCGGTCGTCGTCGTGGGACGGGCTGGTCATCGGTGTGCACTCCCCTTGATCGTGGCCACGTCGGCCTTCACGTTCTCGATCGTCTGCTCGGGCGCGGGCGGAGCCGCGCGGCCGACCTCCTTCTTGCCCGTCAGAGCCATGATCGCGGCGATCGCGCCGAGCACGGCGGCCACGATCAGTGCGGCGGCCCACACGGGCAGCGGCACCGCGAGACCCGCGATCGCGGCGGCCACCAGGGCCTGCAGCATGAGGAAGCCGAACAGTCCGGCGCCGCCGAAGAGGCCGCCGCCCCGGCCGTACCGCTTGCCCTTCTCCTTCATCTCGGCCTGCGCCAGCGACAGTTCGCCGCGTACCAGCTCCGTCAGTTGCTGCGAGGCCCGCTGAACCAGTTCGCTCACCGGTGCCTCTCCCGGCCCGTGGGCACCCCGGCCGGGCCCGGCATCGTGCGGCTGCGCGCTCGACACGACGGCCACCTCCCGTCTTCCTGGAATCCTCCGGCCGCCGGGCGCTGCCGCCCGTGACCGCTTGCTGGGACCGCGAGTACCCCGGACCGAGCGATTCAGGGCGGAGCGTCCCCACCTGTCCCGCTTGGGCCTACCCGCGCCGGGCGGGCAGCGCAGCGGCGGCGGTCAGACCTCACCCAGACGGCGCCGGTCCTCCTCGTCCCAGGCCGCGGTGTCACGCGGCTCGGTGTACGGCTCCTCGTCCGGCGGCATGCCACCGGCGATCGCCCGCTGCCGCACCGCCTCGGCGTCGAACTCGAGCCCGAGCAGGATCGCCAGATTGGTCAGCCACAGCCACATCAGGAAGATGATGACGCCGGCCATCGTGCCGTACGTCTTGTTGTACGAGCCGAAGTTGGCGACGTAGAACGCCAGGCCGCCGGAGGCGAGCATCCAGATCACCAGGGCCACGAAGCCGCCCGGAGTGATCCACGTGAAGCCCTTCACCTTGGCGTTCGGGCTCGCCCAGTACAGCAGCGCGAGCATGAGCACGACCAGCACGACCAGGACCGGCCACTTGGCTATCGACCACACCGTCAGCGCGGCGCTTCCCATGCCGAGCGCGGCCCCGGCCTGGTGGGCCAGGCCGCCGCTGAACACCACGATCAGCGCGCTGACGAGCGCAAGGATCATGAGGACCACGGTCAGCCCGAGGCGCACCGGGAGGATCTTCCACAGGGGGCGCCCCTCGGGCATGTCGTACACCGCGTTGGCCGCACGCATGAACGCGGCCACATAGCCGGACGCCGACCACACCGCCAGGACCAGACCGAAGACCGCCACGAGCGAGCCGGCGCCCGCGCTGCCCTGCAACTGTTTCACCGCGTTGGTGAGCACGTCGCGGGCCGGTCCCGGCGCGAGGCCCTGGAGGTTGTGCAGCAGCCGGTCGGTGGTGGACCGTCCGGTCATGCCGAGCAGCGACACGAGTACCAGGAGCGCGGGGAACAGGGACAGCACCCCGTAGTACGTGAGCGCCGCCGCCCGGTCGACGAGTTCGTCGTCCTTGAACTCCCGTACGCTGCCCTTCAGTACGGCACGCCACATGCCCTTGGGCAGCTTCGTCGGAGCGTTCGGCGCCGCCCGCTCCACCTCGGGGTCCGGTCCGGCGGCCCGCGCCGTCTCGTCTGCGCCGCCGCCGTCGCCGTCGCCGCCCGGCCGGCCGTCTTCGCGCCGGGGAAGATGCAAGTTCGCCATGCGGGGCGGGTACCCCCGACGACGGCGCTCTCACGGAACGGCGGGAACGTCGGTGGGCGCCGACGTGCCGAACGCACTGCCGCCGCGGACCCGCTCCCGGCTCCCTTACCCGCGCCGGAATGCGCGTGGGGACCCGCTCCCGGCTCCCTTACGCGCGCCGGAATGCGCGTGGGGGACCCACTCGCGGCTCCCCCACGGCCCGCCGGAATGCCCCTTCTGAACCCTTCTGCGAAACGTCGAATTCAAGCCATCGCACCCCATATTCGTGGCAACTCGACTTTGCCCTGTGCAGGGTGGCAACTGAATGCCGGAGACAGGACCGGATGAACGGCCGCTACGAACGGCACGTCGTCCGGGCGACCGTCGGCCGCCCGATCGGAACACCCGCATGGGGCCCGCAGCGGTTTCCCGGCGTTCCTACGTGAGGTACGGGGACGCGGAAATGTCGCCCACGCCGGAAGGCGTACAGCGACGGGGGAAGCAATGTCAACATTGGGATATCTGGAGCGACTTCAGGAACTCGCACTCGCATTCGCGGACGAGGGCAATAGCCTCGCCCACCGCGACCGCGGTGTCGTCGGCGCGCAATTCGTCGCACGCCTCACCGCCGAGGCGGGGCCGGACATCGCCGACTGTCTTGTGATCACCGGGGCGGCGGATCTGGCCGCCCTCGCGCCGGCGCGTGCCGACCGACTGCTCCGGTCGCTGGAGCAGCGCGGAGCGGCGGGCCTCGCCCTGACGGTGCGCGACGATCCGGTGGGCGACATCCCTTCGTCGTGCGGCAGACGGCTCTGCGGCTCTCCCTGCCGCTGATGGCGACCCGGGCCCGACCCGAGGTGTGGACATGTGTCGACCGTTCCCTTTCCCGCACCTGGCAGCGGCAGGCCATCCGGTACCGGGAGCGCATCGCCGAATACATAGGACACCTCCCGGACGGTTTCCACCGGCCGGATGTGCCCGAACACCTCGTGGCCGGCCTGTCCAAGTCACTGTCGGCTTACGTACTGTTCGTCGATTCGTCGGTCGGTGAGGTGCGCGCCGAGTATCCGCTCGACGCGCCCGATACCCAGCGATATACGGCTCATGACATCGTGCTGAGCAAGGAGACGTCCCGGAGTCCGCAATTCCGTAATGGCGTGCACGTGGTGAAAGTGTCGGTGGGGCAGGCACCCGGCGCATTGTTTCTGGTCATGATCTCGGCCACGCCTTTCGGCGGAGAAACGTTCGCACTGGCGGAGCACACGGCCAAGTTGCTCGCACTGGCACAGGGCATGGCGCATGTGCGACGGCTCACCGTCAGCGCCCGGGGTGTCCGGCTCGGCGTCTTCCAGATGCTGATGGGCGGTCAGACCGTGCTGGCGCAGCGGGCGATGGAGGGCCTGAGCCCGGGTCTGCTGCTCGCGGAGCACGTCCGCGTCTATGTGATCGGCACGCCGCTCCGGGACCGGGACGAGCTGGTGGGCGCGCTGGAACCGGTCACCGACAGAAGGGCGTTGCTGGTGCGCTGCTCGGCCCGCGACGACCACGTCATCGTGGTGGAGCCTCTGCGGCACCCCGGCCCCACGCACCCTCACACCACCCGAGCCGACCTCACGCGCATCCTGACGGACGCGGTCACCGCTCGGCCGGGATGCGCCATGGGTGGCAGTCGCCCCTACGGGCTCGCCGAGGTATCGGACGCCTACAGCGAGGCGGCCAACGCGCTGGTGTCCGCGCACCACACCGTCGCGAGGGTCGGGATGTTCGACGGCTCGTCCCAGCCGGCACCGCTGCTGGGCGAGCCGGCGCACCGCTGGGCGGAACACGTGCCGGCTCCCCTGCTCGAGCTGCCCTATGTGGTCCGGGACGAGCTGATCGGCACGATGCGGATCGCCCTCGACTTCCCGTACACGGAAACCGCCCGGATCCTCGGAGCACACCGCAACACCGTCGCGTCCCGCGCTGCGCGCGTCGCGGAGGTGCTGGGCCGCGACGGCACCCCGCTCGATCTGAAGGACGTTCGTGTGCGTACGGTCCTGCACCTCGCGCTGTCCTTGCTCAGGACGTGGAACCCGCGCGACGCCGGTGTGCCCGAGCAGCCCTCGCTCTCGTCGATCCTTCGCAGCGCGCCGGCCGGGACCTGGGCCAGAGGTCTGTTGCACCCCCTCCGCGACGCCGCACCGGAACTGTCCTCCACGGTGCGCGCACGGGTGCGGTGCAATCTGCACATCTACGACGCCGCCGAAGCCGTCGGTGTCAGCGCCGCGACGGTACGCAAACGGCTGCGGCAGGCGGAGGCCCTCCTTCAGCGCGACCTCTCCACGGGACTGTCCGGCGCCCACGCGCTGACGCCGGCCCTGGCCACGACCACGGGCGAGCCCCGCCTGCCCACACCGCGGTAGGCCCGCTCTGTGCACAGGTGATCCCTGCGCACCTCGGGACTGTGCACCGGTGGGATACCCGCGTGACCGGTCCCCCACCTAGCGTGAGAGTCCCTGCGTGTCCCGGACGAACCCCAGTGCGGACCCGGCTGGTCCCGGCTGCCCTCTCCGATCGAGACCCTTGAGGATGGTTGTGCCCGCACTGCCCGTAGTCGCTGTACTGGGGTCGGCCCGACGCGAACCTCGTCTACGGCGCCGCGATAGCCGGCATCGTCTCGGGCGGCTTCGGCGGCAAGTTCACCGCGGCCGACCTCCCTCGCGCGACGGCCCACGACTTCGCCCTGTGGGACGCGGAGTTGCGCGGAGACATCACGTGGGCGCCGACCGACGAGTCGGCGGCGGAGCGACCGGCCGCGATGGAGGCGCAGACGCACTGCGAGGCGGTCATCGCGGCGCTCGTCCGACGGGGCCTGGTGAGCCCCCCGCCCTCGCAGCAGGACGAGCGCCCGCACTGAGCCTTCGGCGCCCTTTCCGGCCCGCCGCAGAAATGCAGAAAACCCCAGGTTGACTGGGGTTTTCGTTGGTGTCCGAGGGGGGACTTGAACCCCCACGCCCGATAAAGGGCACTAGCACCTCAAGCTAGCGCGTCTGCCATTCCGCCACCCGGACGAGGTGTTGTCGTTCGCGGCGTGTTCCCCGCGGCGACATAGAGAACTCTACCAGGGGTTTCAGATGCTGTTCACCCGCATATCGCGTGGTCAGGCGAGCGGTCACCCCCTGTGGGCGGCTCCCCAGTCCGCGTTCGCCTGCCAGGCGTACGGCGTGTGCCCTTCCATGTACGCGTAGTACAGACAACAGCGGGCCGTGGGGCCCGGTGGGCCGAGTCGCGGGGAGGAACCCGGTTCGGCGTGGCGTCAGGCCTTTCCCATTGTTCGGGCCCGCATGTTCGGGCCCGCAGGTCTGCCCGCGTACGCCGTGAGGCCCAATGTGGGGACGACTGTGGGGCCACACGGTGGCGTGACGTCTTCCGGGGTGCGGTGCGGGCCTAGCCTCGCCGCGTGAGCATGGGCAACGGCAAGGGACAGGGCAGCGGCAGGGGATACCGGCGGCCGAGAGCGCTCTCGCCGCTGCGGGAGCATCTGCGTGACACCTTCTGGTTCGCCCCGACGGCGGCCATGGTGCTGGTCTTCGTCCTGTGGGCCGCCGCGAGCGAGGCCGACGTGGCCCTCGTCCGGCTGCTCCAGGACCACCAGGCCTTCGACGAGATCGACGAACTGATCCGGATCGTGAACGACGCCAAGGGCGTGATCACCACGGTCAGCTCGGCGATGATGACCTTCATCGGCGTGGTGTTCAGCATTTCGCTGGTCGCCGTACAGATGGCGAGCGGCCACTTCACGCCCCGAGTGGTCCGGATCTTCGTGCGGTCCCGCATCACCAAGTTGACGTTCGCCGTCTTCCTCGCCACGTTCACACTGACCCTGCTCGTGCTCACCTCGCTCGACAGCGAGCCCGACCCACGGCTCGTGACGACCGTCCCGTTCGTCCAGAGCGTCCTGACGCTCCTCATGGTCGCGCTGAGCCTCTTCCTCTTCATCGCGTACGTGAACTCCACGCTGCGGCTCATGCGGGTGGGCCACGTCATCGACCGGATCACCGGCGAGGCGCTGCGGGTCGTGGACAAGATGCCGCGCGGCGACCTCGACGGACTCGCGCTCGGTCGCGAGATCGCGGGCGCCGAGTACCGCGGGCGGGCCGGGGTGCTGCGGGACGTGCACATCGCCCGGCTCGTGCGGGCGGCGCGCCGCCAGGACGTGGTGCTCCGGCTGCTTCCCCGACTGGGCGACTTCGTGGTGCCCGGCACCCCGCTGCTTTCCGTGCACGGCGGTCACGACGCCAGGCCGCCGTCGCCGGGCACGTTGCGCTCCACCGTGTCGGTGGGTGTGGAGCGTACGTTCCATCAGGATCTGGGGTTCGGTCTGCGGCAGCTCGCCGACATCGGGTTGAGAGCGCTCTCGGCCGCGGTCAACGACCCCACCACCGCCGTCCAGTGCCTCGACCGGATCGTCCAGGTCCTCACGGCGCTGGCGAACCGGCCGCTCGGCGCGGTGGGGCACCCGGACGGCGCGGGCACGGTCCGGCTCGTGCAGGACGTGCCGGACTGGACCGATCTCGTCGATCTCGCCTTCACCGAGATGCGGCTCTGCGCCGTGGGGAGTCCGCAGGTCACGCGGCGGATCATGGCCGGGCTCGACGACCTTCTGCGGATCGTCCCGCCGGCGCGGCGCGGGCCGCTCCTTCGGCACCGCGAGCTCCTGGTCCAGGCCGTGGTGCTCGCGGTACCGGAGGCGGCCGAGCGCGCCTTCGCGCTGGAACCGGACCGGCAGGGCATCGGGTGACATCGCCGTGCCGGTCCGAGGCGCAGGAACCAGGGTTGCAGGAACCAGGGTTGCAGGGGCCCGGGGGTGCGGGGCCCGGGGGTGCGGGGCCCGGGCCGAAGAACCCGGGGCCGTGCGGCCATGGCCCCTGAGGTCAGGGAATGAGCTGGTACGCGGGGAAGTTGCCCGGGGCCGGCTCGCCCGCCGGGCCCTCGGTCACCGCGCGCACCAGGAGTTCACCGCCGACGAACGCCCCGTGCCAGGAGGCACCGAACCCGCCGAAGAGTTCCTCGCGGTCACCGCGCGAACGGGCTTTGCCCCGGCCCACCTTGAACGCCCTTATCTGCGGGGCCAGTCGGTCGTACGTCTCGGAGTCGTCGGTCGACAAGGTGGCGACCAGCGCTCCGTTGGAGGCGTTCATGGCGGCGAGCAGTTCCGCCTCCGTGTCGACCAGGACGATCGTGTCGACCGGGCCGAACGGTTCCGCGTGGAAGAGGGGCGAGGAGGGGGGCGGGTTCAGAAGGGTGACCGGCGCCAGATAGGCGCTGGTGTCCTGGCCGGGCAGGAAGCGGTCTCCGGTCAGGGTCGCGCGGTGCAGCGGGACAGCCCCGCGATCGATGGCCTCGGCCACCTGGTCGGCGAGTTCCTTCGCCTTGGCCGCGTTGATGAGCGGACCGAAGTCCAGTGCGGGCAGGGCGTCTTCGGGGTGTTCCACGGCGAGCGGGTGCCCGGTGCGTACGGTCCGTACGGCGGGCAGATACGCGGCGAGGAACTGGTCGAACAGGGTGCGCTGCACGACGAACCTCGGGTAGGCGGTGCAGCGCTGCTTTCCGTAGTCGAAGAGCTTGGGGACGACGGTTGAGAGCGCTTCCCAGTCGCTGAAGTTCCAGATGCCCCAGGTGTTGAGGCCCTCCTGTTCCAGGATGTGCCGCTTGCCGAGGTCGGCGACGGCGGTGGCGATACGGGCGCCGGTGTCCCGTCCGCCGACGAAGGACACGCAGCCGATTTCGGGTGAGCGTACGAGGGCTTCGGAAAGTTCGCTTCCGCTGCCACTGACCAGGGTGACCGGGACGCCCTCGCGCCGGGCGAGTGCACCGGCCAGGGTGAGACAGGCGACGCCCCCGTCGGTCGGGGTCTTCGCGATCACGGCGTTGCCCGCGAGCGCCTGGACGAGCAGGGCATGGACTAGGACGGACATCGGGTAGTTCCAGCTGGCGATGTTGGACACGGGGCCGGGGAGCGGGGTGCGGCCGTCCAGCATCGTGTCGATGGAGTCGACGTACCAGCGGACGCCGTCGATGGCGCGGTCCACGTCCGCCTGGGCGAGCCGCCAGGGCTTGCCGATTTCCCAGACAAGGAGGAGAGCGAGCAGTTCGCGGTGTTCGCTCAGTGCGTCGAGGGTGGCGCCGACGCGCGCCCTGCGCTCGGGCAGTGGCACGTGGCGCCAGGCGCGGTGCTGGTCGAGACAGGCGCGTACCGCCTGCTGCGCGGTGGGGCCGTCGAGGCGGGGCGGGCCCGCGATGGGGGCGCCGTCGACGGGGCTGGTGGCGGGGAGCGCACGGCCGTCGGCGTGCCACTCGCCGGCCCAGAGGTTCAGTACGCGGTCGTCCCTGAAGGCCTCGGGGGCGGTGGCGATGCACCGCCTCCAGGCGTCGGCCCAGGCGGTGCCCGGCTTGAGGACGAGGGAGGGGGGCGGGGAGGCGGCGCGGGTGTGGGCAGAGGGTGTGGGTGTGGGTGTGGGTGCCATGAGGATCTCCGCTCTCGATCGGTGCGTCGGCTGTCGGGGCGGGGCGGGATGGCTCTTGTTACCGGACGGTAGCGAGGTGGGGCGGGCTTGGATACGCACGGGGCGTGCGGCATGGGTCACAGCACGTGTCCGGCGGATGGCCGCGCGCACCCGGGCCCCGAGGGACGGGCAGCTCAGCTGCGGGCGTCCCGGCCGGGCCCCCGCCCCAGGGCTCGCAGCGCCAGCCCCGCCGTCTCCGTGGGCGTCGACCCCACGGCCACCCCCACCGCCTCCAGTGCCGCCTTCTTCGCCGACGCCGTCCCGGTCGAACCGGAGACGATCGCTCCGGCGTGACCCATCGTCCTGCCCTCGGGCGCGGTGAAGCCCGCGATGTAGGCGACCACCGGCTTGGTGACGTGGGAGGCGATGTACGCCGCCGCGCGTTCCTCCGCGTCGCCGCCGATCTCCCCTATCAGGACGATGAGTTCGGTGTCGGGGTCCGCCTCGAAGGCGGCCAGGCAGTCGATGTGGGTGGTACCGACGACGGGGTCGCCGCCGATGCCCACCGCCGAGGAGAAACCGATGTCGCGCAGCTCGTACATCAACTGGTAGGTCAGCGTGCCCGACTTGGAGACCAGGCCCGTGCGCCCCGGCCTGGGTGCGATGTCGGCCGGGATGATGCCCGCGTTGGACTGGCCGGGGCTGATGAGGCCGGGACAGTTCGGGCCGATGATGCGAGTGGCGCCGCCGCGTGCGCGGGCGTGGGCGTGGAAGGCGACCGCGTCGTGCACCGGGATGCCTTCGGTGATGACCACCGCCAGCGCGATGCCCGCGTCCACGGCCTCCTCGACCGCCGCCCGTGCGTGTGGGGGCGGCACGAAGACGACGCTCACGTCGGCTCCCGTCGCGGCCATCGCCTCGGCGACCGTCGCGAACACCGGCACCGCGCGATCGTCGAAGTCGACGGCCGTGCCCGCCTTGCGCGGGTTGACGCCGCCCACGATCTCGGTGCCGGCGGCGAGCATCCGCCGGGTGTGCTTCATGCCCTCGCCGCCGGTCATGCCCTGGACGAGGACCTTGCTCTCCTTGGTGAGGAAGATCGCCATGTCAGGCTCCCTGCTGGGCGAGGTCGGCGGCGCGCCGGGCGGCGCCGTCCATGGTGGTGGCCTGTTCGACCAGGGGGTGTGCGTGGGCGGCCAGGACGGCCCGGCCCTCGGTGGCGTTGTTCCCGTCGAGCCGGACGACGAGCGGTCGGGTCAAGTGGACGGTTTCCAGGGCCTGGACGATGCCGTGGGCCACCGCGTCGCAGGCGGTGATCCCGCCGAAGACGTTCACGAACACGGATCTCACGGCGGGGTCGGAGAGGATGACTGTGAGGCCGTCCGCCATGACCTGGGCGGACGCGCCTCCTCCGATGTCGAGGAAGTTGGCGGGTCGCGCTCCGCAGCCGGCGACCACGTCCAGCGTCGACATGACCAGGCCCGCGCCGTTGCCGATGACACCGACCTCGCCGTCGAGTTTGACGTAGGTGAGGCCCTTGGCCGCCGCGACCGCCTCCAGCGGGTCGCCATCGACGCCGGCCTCGTCCGGTGCCGCCCAACGGGCGTGCCGGAAGCGGGCGTTGTCGTCGAGGGTGACCTTGCCGTCGAGTGCTAGGAGCCGGCCGTCGCGGGTACGGACCAGGGGGTTGACCTCCACGAGGACGGCGTCCTCGCGCACCAGTACCTGCCACAGCCCGGTCAGGACGGGGGCCGTCTCGGGCGGGAGTCCGGCTGCCGCCGCGATCTCGGCCGCCTTCGCCTCGTCCACGCCCTGCCCGGGGTCGACGGGAATCCGGGCGACGGCCTCCGGGCGCCCCGCCGCGACCTCCTCGATCTCCATGCCACCCTCGGCGGACGCGATCGCGAGGAAGGTCCCGGCCGCGCGGTCCAGGACGTACGAGACGTAGAACTCGTCCTCGATGTCGACGGGTTGGGCCAGCATCACGGTGCGGACGGTATGGCCCTTGATGTCCATGCCGAGCATCTGGCGGGCCGTCAACTCCGCGGCCGCCGGGTTGGCGGCGAGTTTGACCCCGCCCGCCTTTCCCCTGCCGCCGGTCTTCACCTGCGCCTTGACGACGACCCGGCCGCCGAGCGCCTCGGCGGCCGCCCGGGCCTCGCGTGGGGATGCGGCGACCGCCGCGTCGGGGACCGCCACTCCGTGGTCCTTGAACAGGTGCCTTGCCTCGTGCTCGTACAGATCCACTGCCGGCTCCTGACTGAGTGTGAAAGTGCCGTACGCCCCCTGGACACCACGCCACCGCATGAGGGATAACAAGGTTCATACAGTATTCGTCGACTGTATGCAATCCATCGAGGACGCCCCCTGCCCCTGCCGGGCAGCACCGAAGGCGCACCTCAACTCCCCTACGAAGGGACGGACTTCGCCATGGCTCACGGCTCCGACGACACCGGGCAGGATCTGATCTCGGGCGGACATCTCGTCGCCAAGGCGCTCAAGGCGGAAGGCGTCGATGTCATCTACACCCTCTGCGGCGGCCACATCATCGACATCTATGACGGCTGCGTGGACGAGGGGATCGAGGTCGTCGACGTACGGCACGAGCAGGTCGCCGCCCACGCGGCCGATGGCTACGCCCGCATCACCGGCAAGCCCGGCTGCGCCGTGGTCACCGCCGGGCCCGGCACCACCGACGCCGTCACCGGGGTGGCCAACGCGTTCCGCGCCGAGTCCCCGATGCTGCTCATCGGCGGTCAGGGCGCGCACAGCCAGCACAAGATGGGGTCGCTCCAGGACCTCCCCCATGTCGACATGATGACGCCGATCACCAAGTTCGCGGCGACCGTGCCGGACACCGCGCGCGCCGCCGACATGGTGTCGATGGCGTTCCGCGAGTGTTTCAACGGCGCGCCGGGGCCGTCCTTCCTGGAGATCCCGCGCGACGTACTCGACGCCAAGGTGCCCCTCGACAGGGCGCGCATCCCGGCGGCCGGCCGCTACCGGGCCTCCACCCGCAGCCCCGGCGACCCCGAGGCGGTCGAGAAGCTCGCCGATCTGCTGGTGCACGCCGAGAAGCCGGCCGTTCTGCTGGGCAGCCAGGTATGGACGAGCCGCGCCACCGACGACGCCGTCGAGCTCGTACGCACCCTGAACGTGCCCGCGTACATGAACGGCGCCGGGCGCGGCACCCTGCCGCCCGGCGACCCGCACCACTTCCAGCTCTCGCGCCGGTACGCGTTCGCCAACGCCGACCTCATCGTCATCGTGGGCACCCCCTTCGACTTCCGCATGGGGTACGGCAAGCGGCTCTCCCCGAACGCGACCGTCGTGCAGATCGACCTCGACTACCGCACCGTCGGCAAGAACCGGGACATCGACCTCGGGATCGTCGGCGACCCGGGGCTGATCCTGAAGTCCGTCACCGAAGCCGCGTCCGGGCGGCTCAACGGGGGCGCCGTCAAGCGCAAGGCGTGGCTGGAGGAGCTGCGCACCGCCGAGCAGACCGCGATCGAGAAGCGGCTGCCGCATCTGAAGTCGGACGCGTCGCCCATCCACCCCTACCGGCTCGTCAGCGAGATCAACGAGTTCCTCACCGAGGACTCCATCTACGTCGGGGACGGCGGCGACATCGTCACGTTCTCCGGGCAGGTCGTCCAGCCGAAGTCGCCGGGCCACTGGATGGACCCGGGGCCGCTCGGCACGCTCGGCGTCGGCATCCCGTTCGTGCTCGCCGCCAAGCAGGCGCGGCCGGACAAGGAGGTGGTGGCGCTCTTCGGCGACGGGGCGTTCTCGCTGACCGGCTGGGACTTCGAGACGCTGGTGCGCTACAACCTGCCGTTCGTCGGGATCGTCGGCAACAACTCCTCGATGAACCAGATCCGTTACGGCCAGGCGCAGAAGTACGGCCTGGAGCGGGAGCGGGTCGGCAACACCCTCGGCGACGTCCACTACGACAAGTTCGCGCAGCTTCTGGGCGGTTACGGCGAGGAGGTCCGCGACCCCGCCGACATCGCGCCCGCCCTGCGCCGCGCCCGCGAGTCGGGCAAGCCCTCGCTGATCAACGTATGGGTCGATCCCGACGCGTACGCCCCCGGAACCATGAACCAGACCATGTACAAGTAGAGGAGCCCCACATGACCAGGGAACCCGGGGCCGCCGGCTCCGTGAAAGCGCTCTCAGGCGTACGTGTCCTCGACATGACCCACGTCCAGTCCGGGCCGTCGGCCACCCAGCTCCTCGGCTGGCTCGGCGCCGACGTCGTCAAACTCGAAGCACCCACCGGTGACATCACCCGGGGGCAGCTGCGCGATCTGCCCGACGTCGACTCCCTCTATTTCACGATGCTCAACTGCAACAAGCGGAGCATCACCCTCAACACCAAGACCGAGCGCGGCAAGGAGATCCTCACCGAGCTCATCCGCCGCTCGGACGTCATGGTCGAGAACTTCGGGCCCGGCGCGGTCGACCGGATGGGGTTCACCTGGGAGCGCATCCAGGAGATCAACCCCAGGATCGTGTACGCCTCCATCAAGGGCTTCGGCGACGGCCCGTACACCAACTTCAAGGCGTACGAGGTCGTCGCGCAGGCCATGGGCGGGTCGATGGCCACCACCGGGTTCGAGGAGGGGCCGCCGCTCGCGACCGGCGCGCAGATCGGTGACTCGGGGACGGGCATCCACGCGGTGGCCGGCATCCTCGCCGCGCTCTACCAGCGTGAGTCCACCGGGCGCGGCCAGCGGGTCCAGGTCGCGATGCAGCACGCGGTGCTCAATCTGTGCCGGGTCAAGCTGCGTGACCAACAGCGCCTGGAACACGGGCCGTTGGCGGAGTATCCCAACGAGGACTTCGGCGACGAGGTGCCCCGTTCCGGTAATGCCTCCGGTGGCGGTCAGCCCGGCTGGGCCGTGAAGTGCGCGCCGGGCGGGCCCAACGACTACGTGTATGTGATCGTGCAGCCCGTCGGGTGGAAGCCGGTGACCGAGCTGATCGGCCGTCCCGAACTCGCCACCGACCCGGAGTGGTCGACGCCCGCGGCGCGGCTCCCCAAGCTCGGCAAGATGTTCCAGCTCATCGAGGAGTGGTCCTCGACCCTGCCCAAATGGGAGGTGCTGGAGCGGCTGAACGCGCACAACATCCCCTGCGGCCCGATCCTCTCCACCAAGGAGATCATGGAGGACGCGTCGCTCGCCGCCAACGAGATGGTCGTCGAGGTCGACCACCCCGAACGCGGCCGGTTCACCACCGTCGGTTCCCCCCTGAAGCTCTCCGACTCCCCCGTCGACATGGTCACCTCGCCGCTGCTCGGCGAGCACAACGCGGAGGTGTACATCGGCGAACTCGGCCTGGGCGACGAGGAATTGCGGCTGCTCAAGACGGACGGGGTGATCTGAGCGATGGTCAATATCGAGGCACAGGACCGCGAGGCGGTGCGGGCGCTGCTCGCGGCTGTCCGGGCCGAGGGGCGCACCGCGCTCACCGCGCCCGAGGGCAAGACGATCGCCGACGCGTACGGGATCACGGTGCCCGGCGAGGCGCTCGCGCGGGATGTCGACGAGGCGGTGGCGCACGCGGCGCGGCTCGGCGGCAAGTCCGTACTGAAGATCGTCTCACCGGACATCCTGCACAAGACCGACGCGGGCGGTGTGGTGGTCGGGGTGGAGGGCGCGGCCGAGGTGCGGGCCGCCTTCCACCGGATCATCGAGAACGCCCGGGCCTACGCGCCCGACGCCCGCATCGACGGGGTACAGGTGCAGCAGCTCCTGCCGCCGGGGCAGGAGGTGATCGTCGGGGCGGTCACCGACCCCACTTTCGGCAAGGTCGTGGCGTTCGGTCTCGGCGGGGTCCTGGTGGAGGTGCTCAAGGACATCACCTTCCGGCTGGCTCCGGTCACCGGCGACGAGGCGATGTCCATGCTCGACTCGATCAAGGCGGCGGAGATCCTGCGCGGGGTGCGCGGCGGCCCGGCCGTGGACCGGTGGGCGCTCGCGGAACAGATCCGCCGGGTCTCCCGTCTGGTCACGGACTTCCCGGAGATCACGGAGGTCGACCTCAACCCGGTGATCGCCACACCCGAGGGCGCGGTCGCCGCCGACATCCGCATTCTGCTGAGCACCGAGGTGGCCAAGGAGCGCCGCAAGTACAGCCGCGAGGAGATCCTGCGCTCGATGCGCCGGCTGATGCAGCCGCGGTCCATCGCGGTGATCGGAGCCTCCAACGAGCAGGGCAAGATAGGCAATTCGGTCATGCGCAACCTCGTCGACGGAGGGTTCTCCGGGGAGATCCATCCGGTGAACCCCCGCGCGGATGACATTCAGGGCCGCAAGGCGTACAAGAGTGTCACGGACGTTCCCGGTGAGGTGGATGTGGCGGTCTTCGCGATTCCCGCCCGGTTCGTGGCGTCGGCGTTGGAGGAGGTGGGCCGCAAGGGCATTCCGAACGCGGTGCTCATCCCGTCCGGCTTCGCCGAGACCGGGGAGGAGGCCCTCCAGGACGAGATCGTGGCCATCGCCGAGCGGCACGGGGTACGGGTTCTCGGACCCAACATCTATGGCTACTACTCGACTTGGCACGATGTGTGCGCCACGTTCTGCACACCGTACGACGTGAAGGGGCCGGTCGCCCTGACCAGTCAGTCCGGTGGCATCGGCATGGCGATCCTGGGCTTCGCGCGTTCCACCAGGACCGGGGTCTCGGCGATCGTGGGGCTCGGCAACAAGTCGGACCTCGACGAGGACGACCTGCTGACCTGGTTCGGCGAGGACCCCAACACCCAGTGTGTCGCCATGCACTTGGAGGATCTCAAGGACGGCCGGGCCTTCGTCGAGGCGGCACGCGCGACCGTACCGAAGAAGCCGATCGTGGTCCTCAAAGCCGGGCGGACCAGCGCGGGCGCCAAGGCGGCGGGCTCGCACACGGGGGCGCTGGCCGGCGACGACGCGGTGTACGACGACATCCTGCGCCAGGCGGGGGTGATCAGGGCGCCCGGCCTCAACGAGATGCTGGAGTACGCGCGGGCCCTGCCGGTACTGCCGGCCCCCCGGGGCGACAACGTCGTCATCATCACGGGCGCGGGCGGATCCGGGGTGCTCCTGTCCGACGCGATCATCGACAACGGACTCCAACTGATGGAGATTCCACCGGACTTGGACACCGCGTTCAAGGCGTTCATCCCGCCGTTCGGGGCCGCGGGCAACCCGATCGACATCACGGGCGGCGAGCCGCCGGCCACGTACGAGGCGACGATCCGGCTCGGCATGGAGGATCCGCGCATCCACGCGCTCGTCCTCGGCTACTGGCACACCATCGTCACCCCGCCGATGGTCTTCGCGGAGCTGACGGCGCGGGTGGTCGAGGAGTTCCGGGCGCGCGGCATCGAGAAGCCGGTGGTGGCCTCGCTCGCCGGTGACACCGAGGTCGAGCAGGCCTGTGCGTACCTCTTCGAACGCGGCGTCGTCGCCTACCCCTATACCACCGAGAAGCCGGTCGCGGTGCTCGGTGCGAAGTACCGCTGGGCACGGGCCGCGGGGCTGCTCACCTAGGCCTTCGCCGCACGAAGAGTTTGGACAGGGGGCGCTGGCCAGGTTCTTTCGACGCCAAGGGGACGACTATGAGCGACAGTTCCAGGTCCGGCGACCCCCGGCACGCGGCATCAGTCGCGTACCGGGAGGTCACGGACAGCAAGGGCCGCGTGTATCGGGTCGGTGAGAGCGACCGCGATCTGCTGGGCCACAGCCGCAAGTTGATGGTGTACCTGCCGTGGGTCGCGATGATGGCGATCAGCGTGTCCGAGTACGCCTACGGTTCCGCCGAGGACACCCTCTCCCAGGCCCACGGCTGGACGCAGAGCAACACCTTCTGGATCCTGAGCGTCTGGGTGTTCTTCCAGGCGGGCATCGCCTTCCCGGCGGGCTGGATGCGGGAGAAGGGCATCCTCACCGCGCGGCGGGCCATGTACATCGGCTCGGGTCTGTGTCTGGTGGGCTTCTTCGCACTCTCCCACTTGGACGACGTCTTCGCGGCGATCCTCGGCTTCGGTGTCGTGGGCGGTGTGGGCTCCGGCCTCATCTACGCGACCTGCATCAACATGGTGGGCAAGTGGTTCCCGGAACGGCGCGGCGCCAAGACGGGCTTCGTCAACGGGGGCTTCGCCTATGGCTCACTGCCGTTCATCTTCATCTTCAACTACGCCTTCGACACCGGGAATTACCATGAGGTGCTCGACCTCATCGGCGTCTATGTGCTGATCGTGGTGGGGGTCTGCGCCTGGTTCTTCAAGGATCCGCCGAAGAACTGGTGGCCCTCGGAGATCGACCCGTTGAACTTCTCCGGCAATGCCAAGAGCGCGGCGAGCCTCGCGAAGAACCCTCCCGCGGCCAAGCAGTACACCCCGAAGGAGGCCATCAGGACGGGCATGCTGCCACTGATGTGGATCACCATCGTGCTGACGGCGGGTGTGTCCATCTTCGGCATCTCCTTCCAGGTGGACTACGCGAAGGAGGTGGGCTTCGGCCCCTTGGTCGCCGCCTCCTCCATGGGCGTCATGGCGGTCATCAACGGCATCGGCCGGGCGGTCGTGGGCTGGCTGTCCGACCTGTGGGGCCGCAAGGTGACCCTGGTGTTCGTCATCGTGGTGCTCGGTCTCGCACAGTTCGGCGTGATCTGGGCGGGCCACCTGCACAGCGAGTGGTTGTTCCTGTTCTTCGCCTTCCTCTCCGGCTTCGGCGGCGGCGCCTTCTACCCGATGTTCGCGGCCCTCACCCCGGACTACTTCGGCGAGAACTACAACGCCTCCAACTACGGCCTGGTCTACAGCGGCAAGCTGGTGAGCGGCCTGTTCGGCGGCGGGCTCGGCTCGATGGTCGTCGACGCGTGGGGCTACGACGGCGCCTACGGCCTCGCGGGCGGCATCTCCATGGTGGCCGGCTGCATAGCCCTCCTGCTGCGCCAGCCCGGCCGGACCCGGGTGCGGGACATCGCGGCCAACCCGCAGCCCATCAGCCGGGAGGTGGTGTAGGCCCCTCACAGGCCCACTTACCCGGGCCCACCTACCCGGGCCCCTGTACGGAGACCCCCTTCACGTGCGGCCGCCCCGGAGCTGAGACAGGCCGGGGCGGCTTCGCGCTGCCCGGTTAGGGTGTCGGCCGCATACCCGTACGACATCACTGCTGGGCTGCTGCTCATCATCGCGCTCGGCGAGTCCGTGATCTCCATCGGCGTCGGCTCCGGTGAACTCCCCCTCGACTGGGGCCTGTTCGGCGGTGTCGCTCTCGCGGGCGGGGTGGCGCTCTTCCTCGCCGGCAACGGCGCCCGCTCGCGGGTTGGCCGAGCCCGGGGCACGCGTCGGTCAGCCGCGCTCGGGGCGGTCGTGGTAAGTGGTGCGGGTGTGTTCGGTGTGGGCGCGCATGACCTCGGTGGCCCGCCGCTCGTCGCGCGCCGAGATCGCGGCGATCAGATCCCGGTGCTCGATCCAGGACTGCTTGCCGCGTTGACGCGCCACCGGCGTGTAGTACCAGCGCACCCGCCGGTCGACCTGCCCGGCCAGCTCGGCGAGGACCAGGTTGCCGGCGAGCTCCATGACCTTGGCGTGGAACGCGGCGTTGGTCGCCACCGCGAGATCCACGTCGTCGTCCGCGACCGCCTGCTCGCCCCGGGCGCACAGCTTCTCCAGGGCGGCGATCCCGGCCGAGCCGGAGTTGGCGGCGGCGAGGCGCGCCGCTTCGGCCTCCAGGAGCGTACGCACCGAGAGCAGTTGGTCGGCCTCCTCCTCGGTCGGCTCGTGCACGAACGCACCCTGCGCGGGGCGGAGGTCGACCCAGCCCTCGGTGTTGAGCCGCTGGAGCGCCTCGCGCACCGGCTGCCGGGACACCCCGAGGTGACCGGCGAGTTCGCTCTCCACCAAATGCTGCCCCGGACGCAGCGCCCGGGTGGTGATCAGCTCCAGAAGCGCCTCGTACACACGCTCACGCAAGGGCCCCGGCCGCTCCAGTTTGGGCACGGTTCCCTGCGGCAGTCCTGCGGACAACATCGCTTCCCCTCCTACGCCACACGCACCTGGCCCCGACCGAGGCCGACCGAGGCCGAGCGGCCCCGACCAGGCACCGCTATAAGGATTGGTTATCGTCTACAGTCTACCGAGCGCAACGCCTGGACAGCACCCGGTCCTGATACGACCGCGTACGGCGTGGATTTGGCCGGGATGCGCCGCGGGCCTCCCACCGGAACCGGCGCCGCCCCGCGCGGCGTCCGCTCACCGGTCCGGGTGGGCCTGGCTCCAGGCGGCGAACGAGCGGTTCCACTCCTCGCCCGACAGTGCCGTCAGGGAAGCCGGGAACAGGCCGTCCTCCTCGCGGCTGATGTGGTGGTGGAGTTCCGTGACCATCCGGTCGAACTCGGCACGCCCCTCGGCCGTTTCCAGATCGAGGGCGGGCAGCCGTGCGCTGTGGTCCCGGTGCTCGCCCACCAGGGCGTCGATGTACTCCACGTATTCGGGGTCCTCTCGCATCACGGCGAACAGACCGTTCTCCTCGCCGCGCCAGTGGGATTCCAGCTCCTGCGCCATGAAGGCGACGAGTTCCCTCGCCCGCGCCGTGCGCCCTTCGGCGAGCGCCCGTCGCGCGTCGCCTGCCGCATCGGTGACGCGTTCGTGTTCGGCGATGAATTCCTTGATGAGGGGGATGTCGCGGCATCCGCAGTAGTGGCACATGAGGCCATTTGTACGGGCTGGTGTCGCGGGCACCCGGGAGACACCGCCCGGGGTGCGGAGGTGTTCCCTGGACCGCCGGGATCGCGGGGAACAGCCGGGGCCACCGGGCGGCCGAGCGGCCGGCCGCCCCCAGCTCCACCCGGGTCGCGGGGTGGCCAGGGTCGCGCCTCGGACCTAGCCGACGGGTCCGCTCCACTCGGCGTGGTCGTGGAGCAGCCCGGGGTGGACCTCCACCTGGAGCTTCGTGGCGGCCTCGGGCGACACGGGGTAGGAGTACTGGGCGGTGGCCCGTTCGCCCGGTGCCAGGGTCCCCCGGAACGGCTTGTAGCCGGCCTTGGCGTACAACAACATGCTGACTTCGTTGCCGGCGGCGTCCTTCACATGAGGCTGGGCGAAGTCGAGGTTGAGCGAGTCGTTGGAGTCGTTGACGATCGTGAGGTCGACGTGGAACGTCCGGTCGCCCTCGTGCAGTCCGGGGGGTACGTAGGTTCCGGTGAGGGTGAACTCGCTGGGCTCGGCGACCGTGACGATCACCCCGTCCACGTACTCGTGGCTCTGACCGAACGTCACGGACGCGGGGTCGAGCAGTTCCGTGCCCAGCGGCTCCTCGTCCCAGGGGGTCTCCGGGTCGTCGGGGAGCTGGGTGACCGAGGAGCTGTCGTAGTCGTCGACCCGGTCCACGGCCGACCGGATCATGGCGCCGGTGACGATCAGGCCCACCACGGCGAGCAGGATGGATGCGCCGCCGAGGATGGTTCCGGCGAGCGCCGAACTCTTGTTGGTGGCAAGGCCCTTGCGGACGTTGCCGAGGCCTGTCAGGCCGAATATGACGGCGAGGATGCCGAGCACCCAGGCGATCCAGAACAGGAAGGGCAGGAAGGCGACGAAGGTGCTGATCGAGCCCAGGACCATGGCCGCCGTGCCGAGGCCGTTTCTGGGCAGGGGCGGCGCCGGCGTCCAGGGCGCCCCCAACTGGCCCATGTGGCCCGGGTGACCGGTAGGACCCGCGTGACCGGCATGGCCCGCGTGAGACGGTTCCGGGGAGCCGGCCGGCGGGCCCCACTGCGGCTGCGACTGCTGTTCCGACTGCGGCGCTGACGGCGGCTGCGGCTGCTGTTCCGGCTGCGGCGGCGGCCCTGACTGCGCCTGCGACTGCGGCTGCCGTTCGGGCTGCGGCTCGGGGGAATCAACGGGCGCTGTCATGCGAAATCCTTCTGCGGTGCGATATGCGCACCACAGTAACAGCGCCCTTTACGTTGCCTTTACCAAGACCCCACCCGGCACGCACCACCCCCGACACCCCCGACGGCCCGCCCTCACCCCAGAGGCGCGACGGGTGCCGGCGACCCCTCGAACGCGGCGGCCCCGGAAGAGACGGCGGAGACGGCGGGGACGCCACCGCTCCCATACACCGCCGAATCCCCCAACTCCTCCTCAATCCGGATCAGTTGGTTGTACTTGGCCGTGCGGTCCGACCTGGACAGCGACCCGGTCTTGATCTGTCCGCACCCCGTGGCGACGGCCAGATCCGCGATGGTCGTGTCCTCGGTTTCGCCGGACCGGTGGGACATGACCACCGCCCACCCGGCCCGCCGCGCGGCCCCCACCGTCCCGAGCGCCTCGGTCAGCGTCCCGATCTGGTTGACCTTGACCAGGACCGCGTTCGCCACGCCGGTACGGATGCCCTCCCGTACCAGCGCCTCGTTGGTGCAGAACACGTCGTCGCCGGTCAGCTGGCACCGGTCGCCGACCCGTGAGGTCAGCTCGCGCCACCCGTCCAGGTCGTCCTCGGCCATGGGGTCCTCGACCGAGACGATCGGGTACGCGTCGATCAACCGGGCCAGGTAGTCGATCTGTTCGGCGGTGGTGCGCCGGACCCCCTCCCCCGCGTACACATACGCACCGTCCCGGTAGAACTCCGACGACGCCGGGTCCATGACGAGGCCGATGTCCGCGCCCGGCCGGTATCCGGACCGCTCGATGGCGGCCATGACGAAGTCGAGCGCTTCCTCGGCCGTACGCAGCGCGGGCGCGAAGCCGCCCTCGTCGCCGACACCCGTGGAGTGGCCGGCGGCCAAGAGGTCGCGGCGGAGCGTGTGGAAGACCTCGGAGCCCATCCGAACGGCCTCCGCGAAGGTCGCCGCCCCCACCGGCGAGATCATGAACTCCTGGAAGTCCAGCGGGTTGTCGGCGTGCGCGCCGCCGTTGACGATGTTCATCATCGGCACCGGAAGGACGCGAGCGTCGGCCCCGCCGAGGTAGCGGTACAGCGGCTGCCGATGCGAGGCGGCGGCGGCCTTCGCCGTGGCGAGGGAGACCCCGAGCAGGGCGTTCGCACCGAGCCGCGCCTTGGCGGGCGTGCCGTCGAGCGCCACGAGCGTGGCGTCGAGACCTGCCTGGTCGTCGGCGTCGCGCCCGGTGACGGCGTCCGCGATCTCGCCCTTCACATGGGCCACGGCGCGGTCGACACCTTTGCCGTGCCAGCGCCGGGCGTCGCCGTCGCGCAGCTCCACGGCTTCGCGAGCTCCGGTGGAGGCACCGGAGGGGACAGCGGCGCGGCCTCGGGATCCGCCGGCGAGGACGACATCGACCTCGACGGTCGGGTTGCCGCGGCTGTCGAGCACGGCGCGTGCGGTGACGCCGCAGATGGCGTTCGCCTCAACTGTCGGTGTGCGCATGGGAGTTCCTTCCCTTTGTCACCTGCCGGACCCTGGCTGCGACGACGCTGGCGCTCGGCCCGACGTCAGTGGACTCTACAGCATGACTGTTCAGTTCTGCTGCACAGCCGCCCTGCACAGTGGGCCTGTTCAGTTGTCCTGTGCAGGGGGCCTGCACAGTGAAGCTGTGCAGTTGGTCTGTGCAGTGGCCCTGTGCAGTGCCGCTGTGCAGCACAACTGCGTACCGGCGTTTCCGGGGTAAAGTGCCCCATGCCCACCCTGGAAGCCGCCACCGTCGCCGCTGAACTGCGTACCGCGATGGGCAAGCTCACCCGACGCGTCAAGCACGAGGACCGGATCCCGCACGGGCAGGTAGCTGTGCTCGGCGTCCTCGACCGCGACGGCGCCATGACCACCAGCGACCTCGCGGCGGATCAGCGGGTACGCCCGCAGTCGATGGCCCGTGCGGTCGGCATCCTCCTCGACCAGGGCCTGGTCACCCGCAGGGCCCACCCGACGGACGGCCGCAAGTCGCTGCTCGAACTGTCCGACGCCGGCCGGGCCGCGCTGGAAGCCGAGCGCGGCCGCAGGGCCGGCTGGCTGACCCTCGCCATCGAGCGTGAACTCTCGCAGGAGGAAAGGGAGTTGCTCGCACGCAGCGTGACCCTGATGGAGCGGCTTGCCGCACGTCAGGGCCTGGTCGGGCAGCCCTGACCCGAGAAGCACTCCGGCCAATGCCGGGGCTCTCCGGGCTCGACGGAGCGCGGGTCGCTCTCACCGGCCCACCGCCGCGCGCCGCCGCCCGCCGGAACCGGCGCCCAGAACCGATCGTCGTACAGGGCATGGCTACCGTTCTCGTTCTTGGCATCGATCCGCATACCGTCCCCGGCCTGGACGGGAACGCTCTGCGCGCCGCCCTGGACGGCGAACTCGACCGCTTCGGCGCCCACGGCATCGACGCGGCCATGACGCTGATCGCGCTGGACGGGACGGCCGAGGCCACAGTGTCCGCCGCCTTGTCCAAGCGGGCCTGGGACGTCGTGGTGATAGGCGGCGGCATCCGCAAGCCCGAGCCCCTGCTCACGCTCTTCGAACTGATCGTCCATTTGGTCCGCCGGTACGCGCCGGGGGCCGCGATCGCGTTCAACAGCAGTGGGGGTGACAGCGTGGAGGCTGCCCTGCGTGCCATGTGCAGACCCTGAGCGCGAACGTGCCCGCCGCCACGGCCCACGGCCGTCCGAGGCGCCCGCCACCTGCCGCGCCCGGCCGTGCGAGAGTGAACGCCATGCTTGCGATTGCAGTGGATACGGAGAAGGGGCGCCGGCACAGCCGGGTCACCGCCGAGGCGCTCGCCGGGCTCGTCCGCCGTATCGGAGGCGAGGACGACAGGTTCCTGGTGGTGCAGCGGATACCCGACCTGCCCGACGTCTTCCTTCAGGTGTGGCATGAGGCAGGGGGCGCGTACACGCTGGAGTACCGGGACGGAGCGGCCGACCGGCACTTCCGGGTCGTCCTCGACGCGGCGGAGCCGGTGATAACGGCCATGACCGGCTGGGCCCGCGCGACACCCGACTGGAATGCCGGCCTGGACTGGGAGCGCCTCGATTTCGAAGTCCCGTCCCCTGTACCCCCGTTGGAGCTGAACGAGGAAGACCGGCGCCTCCTTGAGACCCGGCTGCGCGAGGTGCTCGTGGCGGGTTACGCGACCCGGGCCGAGCTCGCCGAACTGGCCGAGGACTACCTGGTGTCGGGCGACCTCAGGCCCGTATCACGTGAGCAGGCACAGCAGTTGGCCGACCGCATGTGGCTGGAGCGGGTGGCGGAGCAGGCTGGGTGGGACGAGGAGAGCGAGGAGACCGACCCCGAGCGGCTGACGCGCGCGTTCGCCGCTCTGGAGTCGGCCGGCCTCACCGCGCGGGAGCACTTCACCTGTTGCCGCTCGTGCGGCCAGGCGGAGATCGGCGGGGCGGGCTCGCCGGATGCCCGCGGCTTCGTCTACTTCCACTCCCAGTCGACGGAGGCTGCCGCCGCCGGGCACGGTCTGACGCTGATGTACGGGGGGTTCGACGGTTCCGAGGGGACCACCGCGTCCGTCGGCCGGGAGACCGTGGCCGCGCTGGAGCGGTGTGGCCTCGCGGTGGAGTGGGACGGCGACCCCGGACAGGCGATCGAGGTCACCCCGTTGAACTGGCGTAAACGGTTGGTGGGTTGACGCCGCCACCCCCTCCCGTACGCCCACGCGGGCGCCTCGGCGCGTAAACCCTCTCCCCGTACGCCCAAGCGGGCGCACCGGCGCTTAAACCGCGATCCCGCGCCACCCGTACGCCCACGCGGGCGCATCGGCGCGCCAAGTCCGCTCCCACGCGCGGCCGCCCCCGCCGGGACGCTCACGCTGGGACGCCCATGCCGTACCCGCCTGCCCCCCTGCCCCTTTTCCCGTGCCGCCGGCCCCTCACGGGCAGCGTACGACCTGCCCCGCGTACGAGAGGTTGCCTCCGAAGCCGAAGAGCAGGACCGGGTCGCCGGTGCTGATCTCCCCGCGCTCGACCAGTTTGGACAGCGCCATCGGGATGCTCGCCGCCGAGGTGTTCCCCGACTCGACGACATCGCGGGCGACCACCGCGTTGACGGCGCCGATCTTGCGTGCGACGGGTTCGATGATGCGCAGGTTCGCCTGGTGCAGCACGACCGCCGCGAGGTCCTCGGGGGTGAGTCCGGCGCGCTCGCAGACCTGGCGGGCGATGGGCGGCAACTGTGTGGTGGCCCAGCGGTAGACGGACTGGCCCTCCTGCGCGAAGACCGGCGGGCTCCCCTCGATGCGTACCGCGTGCCCCATCTCCGGAACCGAGCCCCACAGCACCGGCCCGATGAGCTGCTCGTCGCTCGCCTCGACGACCGCGGCTCCCGCCCCGTCACCGACCAGGACGCAGGTGCTGCGGTCGGACCAGTCGGTGACGGCTGTCATCTTGTCCGCGCCGATCACCAGGGCGCGCCGCGCGGTGCCGCTGCGTACCAGGCTGTCGGCGGTGGCGAGCGCGTGGGTGAACCCGGCGCACACGACGTTGAGGTCCATCACGGCGGGTGACCCCATGCCGAGCCGGGCGGCGACGCGGGCCGCCGTGTTGGGCGAGCGGTCGATCGCCGTGGAGGTGGCGACCAGGACGAGGTCGATGTCGGCGGGGCTCAGCCCGGCGCTCGCCAGCGCCTTCGCTCCGGCGTGCGCGGCGAGCTCGTCCACCGGTTCGTCGTCGCCCGCGACATGGCGGGTGCGGATGCCGACGCGGCTGCTGATCCATTCGTCGTTGGTGTCGACCAGCTGGGCAAGGTCGTCATTGGTGAGCACCTTGGCGGGCTGATAGTGCCCGACCGCGACAACGCGCGAGCCTCGCATGCCGGTCATGGCGGGTCCCCTCGATACGAGCAGTAAGTGCTGACATCCGGAGCCATCCAGTCTTCGTGGCTACTGATCGGTACAGGGGCGCGGGACCCAACAGGATTCACTGCCGCACCTTTGGAGCCTTGTGTCAGCGTTTCGCCCCTGCGGAGTTGTGTCCGATGTCTTGACCCTCGCGAAAGGCATACTGTAGACAATATTCTGTCGACGAAACGTGGGGTCTGGATCCGCCCGCTCATCCCCCTCGGGACGCCGTCGGCGGCCTTCACCCTCCGACGGCCGTGACACCTCGGACACCCCTCGCCCGCCCATCCCTCTCGGAACACCGTCGAGGGCCGCCACACCTCCGACGGCCCTCCCCCTCCCCTCCCCCCGACCGGTCCCTCCATCGAACGGAGTGCCCCGTGAAAGTCGCAGTTGTCGGCGCCGGTGCCATCGGCGCATATGTCGGGGCCGCGCTCCACCGCGCGGGCGCCGAGGTCCACCTCATCGCCCGCGGGCCACACCTGGCGGCCATGCGCCGCGACGGGGTGCGGGTCATCAGCCCGCGCGGCGACTTCACCGCCAGGCCCGCCGCCACCGACGACCCCCGCGAAGTCGGCCCGGTCGACTACGTCCTGCTGGGCCTGAAGGCCAACTCCTATGCCGGAGCAGGGCCGTTGGTGCATCCGCTGTTGCACTCGAACACCGCGGTCATCGCCGCCCAGAACGGCATCCCCTGGTGGTACTTCCACGGCCTGCCGGGCCCGCACACCGGCCGCCGGATCGAGAGCGTCGACCCGGGTGGCGCCGTCAGCGCGACACTGCCGCCCTCCCGCGCGATCGGCTGCGTCGTGTACGCGGCCACCGAGATCGAATCCCCGGGCGTGGTACGCCACTTGGAGGGCACCCGGTTCTCCATCGGCGAGCCCGACCTCACCATCTCGCGGCGCTGCCTCGACTTCAGCGAGGCCATGCAGGCCGGCGGCCTCAAGTGCCCCGTCGAGCCGGACCTGCGCAACGACATCTGGATCAAACTCCTCGGCAACATCTCCTTCAACCCGATCAGCGCCCTCGCCCGCGCGACCATGGCGCAGATCTGCCGCCACCAGGACACGCGCTCCCTCGTCGAGTCGATGATGCGCGAGACGCTCGCCGTCGCGGGCGCGGTCGGCTGCCACCCGAAAATTTCCGTGGAGCGGCGCATCGCGGGCGCCGAACGCGTGGGTGAGCACAAGACGTCCACGCTCCAGGACCTGGAGAAGGGCAAACCCCTCGAACTCGACGTGCTGCTCGCGGCCGTCGTCGAACTCGCGGGACTCACCCGCACCCCGGTCCCCACCCTGCGCGCCGTGCACGCGCTCGCCGACCTCCTCGCCCAGACGTCCCAGACGTCCGACACCCGGAGCGCCGCATGAAGAAGGACAGGCAGCCCAAGCAGTACCCGCGGCTCACCCACCCTCTGGTCAGGGACGCCAACGGGCAGCTCAAGAAGGCAAGTTGGGACGAGGCGCTGGCGCGGGCCGCGGACGGGTTCCGCCGGACCCGCCAGGAGTACGGTCCCGACGCGTTCGCCATGCTGTCCTGCTCGCGCGCCACCAACGAGATGAACTACGTGGCGCAGAAGTTCAGCCGGGTGGTCATGGGCACCAACAATGTGGACTCCTGCAACCGCACCTGCCACGCCCCGAGTGTGGCCGGCCTGTCGGCGGTCTTCGGCTCCGGCGGCGGCACCTCCTCCTATGAGGAGGTGGAACACACCGACGTCATCCTGATGTGGGGCTCCAACGCCCGTTTCGCCCACCCGATCTTCTTCCACCACGTCCTCAAGGGCATCCGCAACGGCGCCCGCATGTACGCGGTCGACCCGCGCCGCACCTCCACGGCGGAGTGGGCCGAGAGCTGGCTGGGACTCAACGTCGGCACGGACATTCCGCTCGCCCACGCCATCGGCCGGGAGATCATCCACGCCGGCCTGGTCAACCGGGCCTTCGTGGACCGCGCGACCACCGGCTACCAGGCCTACGCGGAGCTCGTCGAACCCTGGACGCTGTCGGCCGCCGAACACGTCACGGGTGTACCGGCGGACGCGATCCGCGAACTCGCCCACGCCTACGCGAGCGCCGAACGCGCCCAACTGTGCTGGACGTTGGGGATCACCGAGCACCACAACGGCACCGACAACGTCCGCGCGCTGATCAATCTGTCGCTGCTCACGGGGCAGGTCGGCCGGTGGGGAGCCGGAGTGCAGCCCCTGCGCGGCCAGAACAACGTGCAGGGCGGCGGCGACATGGGCGCCATCCCCAACAAGCTGCCCGGCTTCCAGGACGTGCTCGACCCGGTGGCCCGTACGAAGTTCGAAGCGATGTGGCAGGCTGCCATTCCGTCCCAGTACGGGATGACACTCACCGAGATGTTCGAGGCAATGGAACACGGCACGTTGAAAGCCGTGTACTGCATCGGCGAGAACCCGGCCCAGTCGGAGGCCGACAGCGAGCAGGCCGCACGCCGCCTCGCCGCCCTCGACCACCTCGTCGTGCAGGACATCTTCCTCACCAAGACCGCGCAGATGGCCGACGTGGTGCTGCCCGCGACCGCCGCCTGGGCCGAGACGGACGGCACGACGACCAACAGCGAACGCCGGGTACAGCGTGTGCGGGCCGCCCTGAAACCGCCGGGCGAGGCACGTGAGGACATCGACATCATCTGCTCGGTCGCCGGCCTCCTCGGCCACGACTGGAAGTTCGCCGATTCCGAGGAGGTCTGGAACGAGCTGAGAGCGCTTTCACCGGACCACTACGGCATGACGTACGACCGCCTGGAGGAGCACCAGGGCCTCCAGTGGCCGTGCCCGTCGGAGCGCGAACTGCCGTCGAGCTTCCTGCACGCCCGGCTGTGGGAAACCGAGCCCTCGTTGCGCGGCCCCGCGGCGGAGTTCGGCCTGGTCCAGCACGATCCGCCGGTCGACCTGACCGACGACGACTATCCGCTGCGCCTGACCACCGGCCGGCGCCTGGACTCCTACAACACCGGTGTCCAGAGCGGCAGTTACGCCTCTCCGCTGCGGCGCGGCGAGTACATCGAGCTGAGCCCGGAGGACGCGGAACGGCTCGGTGTGGCCACGTATGACGAGGTACGCGTCGTGTCGCGGCGCGGAGCGGTGACCGCGCCGGTGTGGGTCGATCCGGCGCTGCGGCCCGGCCTCGCGTTCATGACCATGCACTTTCCCGACGAGGTCGACACCAACCAGCTGACCATCGAGGCGAACTGCCCGATCGCGGGGACCGCCGAGTTCAAGGCGTCGGCGATCCGGGTGGAGAAGCTGTCCGTCACGGCCGTGGGGAGCTGAACGTCCGTGGACCTGCACTTCGCAAACACCGAGCCGACGGACGAGGAACGTGCCGCCGTGGACGCCGTGCTGGGTCCGCCGGCCTCGGCGTGGGAGGGCGCCGTGGGCCGTACGGACGCGGAGCTGCGCTGGGCGCGCGGCGGCAAGGAGGCCCGCGACCGGCGAGACCTGCTGCTTCCTGCGCTGCACGCCGTCAACGACCGGATCGGCTGGCTCAGTGAGAGCGCTCTCGACTACATCTGCCGCCGCCTGACGGTGCCACCGGCGGAGGCATACGGGGTGGCGACCTTCTACTCCCTGTTCTCGGTCAAGCCCCGGCCGGCGACGGTGCTGTACGTGTGCACGGATCTGACGTGCGCGGCGAAGGGCTCGGCGGAACTGTGCGACGCCCTTTCGGACACACCGACGGCGTCATGGGAACGCAGCCCCTGCCTGGGCCTGTGCGAACGTGCCCCGGCAGCGCTGCTCCGCAGAGCCGGCCCCCCGGCTCCGGCCACCCGGGAGGCCACACCCGAGGGCACTCCGTCGCTTCATGAGAGCGCATCCGCGCGGGGGGCGGCGGGGCGGGGCGCGTCTGGCGTGGGCGGTGAGAGCGCTCCCAGGCTCGCGGCCGTGCTCGCTCCCGCGACCCCCGCCACCCTCGCCAGCGCCCTGGCCGAGCCGGACGGCGCCGCCCCGGAGCAGCCAGCGGCGCACGCCGTTCCGCAGGCCGGCCAGGACGGCCTCGTTCTGCTCAGGCGCGTCGGCGTCGTCGACCCGTACGACCTCGACGACTACCGCTCCATGGGTGGCTACACGGCGCTGCGCAGGGCTTTCGCGCTCGGGCCCGCCGGGGTGATCCGGGAGGTGCTCGACGCGGGGCTCGTGGGGCGGGGCGGAGCCGCGTTCCCCACCGGCCGGAAATGGGAGGCGACCGCGCGGCAGCCGGAGCGCGTCCACTACCTCGTGTGCAACGCCGACGAGTCCGAGCCCGGCACCTTCAAGGACCGCGTCCTGATGGAGGGCGACCCCTACGCCGTGGTCGAGGCCATGACCATCGCCGGGTACGCCGTCGGCGCGCACCGCGGCTACATCTACCTGCGGGGCGAATACCCGCGCGCGCACGAGCGACTCGGCCACGCGATCGGCCGGGCCCGTGAGCGAGGCCTGCTCGGGCCGGACGTCCTCGGGCAGGGGTACGCCTTCGACATCGAGATCCGCAGCGGCGCCGGAGCGTACATCTGCGGCGAGGAGACCGCGATCTTCAACTCGATCGAAGGGCAGCGCGGGGAGCCCCGTTCCAAGCCGCCCTTCCCCGTCGAGAGCGGGCTCTTCGGGAAGCCGACCGCCGTCAACAACGTGGAGACGCTGGTCAATGTGGTGCCCATCCTGGAGCGGGGCGGCGAGGCGTACGCGCGGACCGGGACCGCGTCGTCGACCGGGACCAAGCTGTTCTGCGTCTCGGGGAACGTGGCGCGACCCGGCGTGTACGAGCTGCCGTTCGGGGCCTCGCTGCGCGATCTGATAGCGCTCTCAGGGCCCCCGGAGCGCCTACGGGCCGTCCTGCTCGGTGGCGCCGCGGGCGGCTTCGTACGCCCCGACGAGCTGGACATTCCGCTCACCTTCGAGGGGACCCGTGAGGCCGGCACGACACTCGGTTCCGGGGTGGTCCTGGTCCTGGACGACACCGTCGAGCTGCCCAGGGTCCTGCTGCGGATCGCGGAGTTCTTCCGCGACGAGTCGTGCGGCCAGTGCGTGCCCTGCCGGGTCGGCACCGTACGGCAGGAGGAGGCGCTGCACCGGATCAAGGACCGGACCGGTGCGGCAGCGGCCGGTGACATCGCCCTGCTGCGGGACGTCGGGCGCACCATGCGGGACGCTTCGATCTGCGGCCTCGGCCAGACCGCCTGGAACGCCGTCGAATCCGCCATCGACCGTCTCGGCGCCTTCGAGTGAGCCCCTCCGAAAGCACCTCGGAGAACACCCGTCGCACCACGGAAAACACCCGTCGCGCCACGGGGAACAGCCAGGGCACCACGGGGAACAGCCCGCCCATCCCAGAGGACGACCCCTTGGGCGCGGCACGCACTCGTACCGCCAGCCACCAGTCATCAACCACCAGTATGCGAACAGGAGTCTTCGAGTGACCGCGATTCCGCTTCAACCCCCGCGCCGCATCGTGGAGTTGACGATCGACGACGAGTCGGTACGGGTGCCGGAGGGTGACACCGTCCTCGACGCGTGCCGTGGCGCCGGCAAGGACATTCCTACCCTCTGCCAGGGCGACACCCTCACCCCCAAGAACGCCTGCCGGGTGTGTGTGGTGGAGGTCGAGGGGGCCCGGACACTGGCACCCGCCTGCTCGCGCAGGGTCGAGCCCGGGATGTCGGTCCGTACCGACACCGAGCGGGCCCGTAACAGCCGCAAGGTGGTGCTCGAACTGCTCGCCTCGTCCGTCGACCTCTCCACGACACCGCGCGCCGGAGAATGGCTCGCCGAGTACGGGGCCGAGCCCGGCAGGTTCGGCCCGTCGGCGGCGCGGGTCGACGAGCAGCCGAAGATCGACAACGACCTGTATGTGCGCGACTACGACAAGTGCATCCTGTGCTACAAGTGCGTCGACGCCTGCGGCGAGCAGTGGCAGAACACGTTCGCGATCGCGGTGACCGGGCGCGGTTTCGACGCCCGGATCTCCACCGAGCACGACGCGCCGCTGACCGATTCGGCCTGTGTGTACTGCGGTAACTGCATCGAGGTGTGCCCGACGGGAGCGCTCTCATTCAAGTCCGAGTTCGACCTGCGGGCGGCCGGCACCTGGGACGAGGCGGGACAGTCACAGACGACGACGGTATGCGCGTACTGCGGCGTCGGCTGCAACCTCACCCTCCATGTGCAGGACAATGAGATCGTCAAGGTCACCTCACCGCACGACAACCCGGTGACCCACGGCAACCTGTGCATCAAGGGGCGCTTCGGGTTCCAGCACGTGCAGACACGAGACTGACCAGCGACCGAGCAACCAAGCGACCGACCGATCAAGCGATCAAGCGATCAAGCAACTGAGCAACTGAGCGACTGAGGGATTGAAGACATGGGACGGGTCACCGAACGCCGCCGCGTCATCCGCATCCGGGACGGGGCGGTCTCGACCCGCCCGGACACCCTGGTCGCCGAGGAGCCTCTGGAGATCCGGCTGAACGGAAAGCCCCTCGCGATCACGATGCGCACTCCGGGGGACGACTTCGCGCTCGCGGCCGGGTTCCTGGTCAGCGAGGGGGTACTCGGCGCCGCGTCCGAGCTCCAGTCGATCGTGTACTGCGCGGGCGCGACCGCCGACGGGCACAACACCTACAACGTGGTCGACGTGCGGCTCGCGCCCGGCGTCGAGGTGCCCGACATCACGCTCGAACGCAATGTGTACACGACGTCCTCGTGCGGTCTGTGCGGCAAGGCCAGCCTCGACGCCGTCCGTACGCAGGCCCGCTTCCCCATCCATGACACTCCCCCGGTCCGGGTCGAGCCCGAACTGCTCGCGAGCCTCCCCGACCGGCTGCGCGCGGCGCAGCGGGTCTTCGACCGGACCGGGGGTCTGCACGCGGCGGCCCTCTTCTCGCCTGCGGGCGAACTCCTCGACATACGTGAGGATGTGGGCCGTCACAACGCGGTCGACAAACTCGTTGGACGCGCTCTCCAGGACGACCGGCTGCCGCTGTCCCAGTGCGTCCTGCTGGTGTCGGGGCGGGCATCGTTCGAGCTCGCACAGAAGGCGGTCATGGCGGGCATTCCGCTCCTCGCGGCGGTCTCCGCCCCGTCCTCGCTCGCCGTCGACCTGGCCGCCGAGTCCGGTCTCACTCTGGTGGGATTCCTGCGCGGCAGCTCCATGAACGTGTACGCGGGGGATGAGCGCATCGCCCTGCGCTCGCAGGTCTGACTCCGCGGCGTCCGAGCGGCCCGGCCGGCGGGGAGCGCCCCCTGCGCCGGCCGGGCCTTCCACAGCACACCGCGCGGCTGCGCGTTCGGCGTTCACCGTGCCCAGGATCGCCCCACGGCGTTCAACCCACCCTGGTCGTACGGGGGTCAACTCGCCCTGCTCGTAGGGCACTTGACGGCGTGCCGCGCTCGCCCCGAGGAACGCATCTGCGTAACTGACGGAGCCTCAGCGGGCCCTTCTGCGGGCCTCGGCCGGAGCCGGGATCATCTGGAGGGCGAGCGTGGGCGAGGGGTCCGCGACGCCCGGGCCGCCCTGTTCGGCCCATGCCACGATGTCGTCGGTGGCGTAGTCGTCGAGGACCCAACCGACCCAGGCCGCGCGTGCCCCGCGCTGACGGGCGCGGCCCGAGGGCTGGACCACGATGACGTTGGCCTGGCCGCAGGGTCCGAGGCAGTCGGTTGTCCGGACGGCGATCCGGCCGCCGGACCGGGCGGCCGCCGTCCGCAGCCGGTCGAGCTGGCGCGCGTGGTCGGTGCCGGGCGTCTTACGGGCGTCACCGCAGCAGCAGCCGCGGCAGACCACCAGGGTGCAGGGACGTGAAATGGCCGCGGATATCGTGAACTTGGGCATGTAATCAGCCGAACCGGAGAGCCGCGGCGGTGACGACCGTACCGAGGCGGGGGAAGTTGAGAGCGATGGCGGCACGGTGTTCGTCCTCGGTCAGCGCGGCCATGGCGTCCTCCACGAAGAGGAGCTCGTAGCCGTGGTCCGCGGCCGGGCGGGCCGTCGACTCGACACCGAGGTTGGTGGCGATTCCGCCGAAAACGAGGGTGTCGATACCGCGCTCGCGGAGCAGCTCGTGCAGTCCGGTCTGGTGGAAGGCGCCGATGGTGCGCTTCACGACGACCAGGTCTCCGTCGGCAGCGAGGCCCGCGACGATGTCGCTGCCGGGCGGCTGGGCGGGCACGCCGGGGCGTTCGACCCGTACGAGCACGACGGTCGCACCGGCCGCACGGAAGGAATGGGCCAACTCCCATGCCGTGCCGACAACTTGATCACCGGAGCGCGGGGCGAGCGGAAGCGCCGTGATGCGGTCCATCAGATCCACGAGGACGAGTGCGGTGCGCGCGGGGTCGAGGGTGGCGGGCTCGCCTTCGAGTGCGGTCATGGCGGCACCGTACCGGCCCCGATGATCTAGCCCGGACGCCGGGGACCTGTTCCGGCCATGAGAGCGCGCGGGGGCGGCTTGGTCACGCCTCGTGCAGACGGGTCAAAAGTGCCAGGAGACGACGCGCTTCGGCGGGGGCGAGAGGGGCGAGGAGCCGGTCGTTGGCCTCTTGGGCGGCGTTCGTGCAGCGCCGGAGGGGGTTCTGTCCGGCCGGGGTGATGGTGACGGCGTTCTTGTGCCGGTCCCGCGGGGCGGGCGTGCGGACGGTGAGGCCGTCGGCCCGGAGGTCGTTGAGGATGCCGACCAGGTCCTTGGGGTCGATCGCCGGCGCAGGTCCAAGGTCGGCCTGCGCGACCGGGCCGAGTTCGGACACGGCAGCCTGCGCAAGGTCCGCGAAGAGGGCGAACCGGTGGCCCTCGGCGGGGAGGTCGCGGGTTCGATGAACGCGCCGCGTCGTCGGCGCCGTGAGCTCCCCCGACACGGTCAGCCTCGTACGGGAGTTGGGGGCGGACGAGGTGAGGTTGGAGGGCGCCCTGATCTGCCCCCGGCCGGAGCAAGGAAGAAAGAGGCGGCGGCGGTCCGCGTCCGCGCTCGCGGCCCTTCGTCAGCCGGCGGCCCGTACCGCGGCATCGTGTTCCGCGGTATCGCGTTCCGCGGCATCGCGTTCCGCGGCCCCTGGGGCGGGAGTGGAGGCCGGGCGCCGTTCGTGGGGCGGCAGCGGGTCGCGGGCACGGCGCCTGGCGATGACGGCGCACACCATCAGTTGCATCTGGTGGAACAGCATCAGCGGCAGCACCGCGAGCGAGGCCTGGGCGCCGAACAGCACGCTGGCCATGGGGAGCCCGGCGGCCAGGCTCTTCTTGGACCCGGCGAACTGGATCGCGATCCGGTCGCCCCGGTCGAAGCCGAGCCGCTTGGCTCCGTACCAGGTCGCCGTGAGCATGACCGTCAGGAGTACCGCCTCGACGACGAGCAGCGCGGCGAGCCTGCCCACGCCGACCTGGTGCCAGATGCCACGGGCCATGCCCTCGCTGAACGCGCTGTAGACCACGAGCAGGATCGAGCCGCGATCGACGTACCCGAGGACCTTCTTGTTCCTGACGAGGAACCCGCCGACCCAGCGCCGCAGGAACTGCCCGGCCAGGAACGGCACCAGGAGTTGCAGGACGATCTCGACCAGGGAGTCCGCTGAGAGCGCTCCCCCGCTGCTGCCGAGGAGCCCCGCCGCAAGCAGCGGGGTGAGCACGATTCCGGCGATGCTGGAGAAGGAGCCCGCGCAGATCGCGGCCGGCACATTGCCCCGGGCGATGGAAGTGAACGCGATCGACGACTGGATCGTCGAGGGCACCAGGCAGAGGAAGAGCAGGCCGTTGTAGAGGTCCGGCGTCAAGACGGTCGGGACCAGTCCCTTCGCCGCCAGGCCCAGCAGCGGAAACGCCACGAACGTGCAGGCGAGCACGGTGACATGGAGTCGCCAGTGGCGCAGCCCGTCCAGCGCCTCGCGGGTCGAGAGCCGGGCGCCGTACAGGAAGAAGAGGAGCGCGACGGCTCCGGTCGAGGCGCCGCTCGCGACACCGGCGGCGGAGCCGGTCGCGGGGAGCAGGGCCGCGAGTCCCACCGTGCCGAGCAGCGCCAGTATGTAGGGGTCGACCGGCAGCCAGGACGGCAGCTTCGGAGTGCGGCGGCTCATGTGCTCCACTTACGTGTTCGGGGCTTACATCGTCGGGCGGTACGGGAGTGTGGCGCGGCGCGGGGCCGCGTGGTCGCTACGCGAGGACTACCTGCTCAGCACGCGAGGCCGCAGGCTACGCCCACGCCCACGCCCATGGGCCACGGCCACGGGTCACATCACACCGGGGCCCAGCGCTCAGGGCCCCGAGGCCCAGGGCCCCGAGGCCCAGGACTCCGCGCCAAGGGACCCCGCGTTGGAGAAAACCAGTGCTCGGTGCTCGCTACCCAGTAGTCGGCCGCGATTGTGCCCTCTCAATGCTCCTCCTCCATTGCCTGATCGGGAATCCCGTACACCACTCTCACTGTCATCACGTTTCGCGATGAGCGGGGCTACGGTGGACGTCATGTACGACGCGAACCAGCTGCGGACGTTCCTGGCCGTCGCGCAGACGCTGAACTTCACGCAGGCCGCGCGGCGCCTGGGCCTGCGCCAGTCGACGGTGAGCCAGCATGTGCGACGTCTGGAGGACGCGGCGGGGCGGCAGCTGTTCAGCCGGGACACCCACCGGGTGCGGCTGACGGAGGACGGCGAGGCGATGCTCGGCTTCGCCCGCACGATCCTGGCCGCTCACGAGCGGGCCGCCACCTACTTCACCGGGACACGGCTACGCGGCCGGCTGCGCTTCGGCGCATCCGAGGACTTCGTCCTGACGCGCCTGCCGGAGATCCTCCAGGCTTTCCGCCGCGACCATCCGGAGGTCGACCTGGAGCTGACGGTCGAGCTGTCCGGGACTCTTCACCGGCGCCTCGAAGCGGGCCGGCTCGACCTGGTGCTCGCCAAGCGGCGGCCCGGCGACAGTCACGGCGAACTCGTGTGGACGGACGAGCTGTGCTGGATCGGCGCGCCCGACCTGCGGCTCGACGCCGAACGTCCCATTCCATTGATCCTGTTCCCGCCGCCCGGCATCACGCGGGCCCGTGCCCTTGAAGTCCTGGAGGACCACGGGCGGTCCTGGCGCATCGCTTGTACGAGCGGGAGCCTGAGCGGCCTGGTCGCGGCGGCCCGCGCAGGGCTCGGCGTGATGGCCCACACCAAGGGCCTGATCCCGCCCGGTCTCGCCCCGCTCCCGGCGCGCAGCGGGCTGCCGGACCTGGGCGGGGTGGATTTCGTGCTGCTCCACAACCGGCGGGGCTCGGCGGCGCAGGAGGCGGCGGGCGCCCTGGCCTCGGCGATCCTGGCCGGCGGCGACCGGCTGCACCGGGGACATCGCACTGGCTGAACACCGACGGTCCCTCCCGCCCGGCGTGCCGGGCGGACACCCGGTCGCGTCCCCTGGGTATCCGGCCGCGCCCGCCTGCCTACGCTGCGCACATCGCCCGGCGGCAACGGAGCGTGGCCCCGGGAAAACGGCGCGCAACCGTGGGGCGAGGGTGACCGGAGCGTACAGATTCCGTGGAGATTGCCTTCCGCAGAACCTACCTTTGAGTCAACTGAGTGCCCGAGCGGTCCGCATGTGGGCCTGTTTCGGCCGCTGACCTGTGAAGACGCCGTACGTCTCGACGTGCAGGAGACCCCTGTCACGGGAACTGTCCGTGGGGTACGGTCACCGCGCTGTGCGGAGCGCCACCGGGAGTGGCCACCCCGGAGGGAGGCAGGTCATTGCGCGAGTTCACGGTCCCACCCATGGCGGCGGCGCCTCAGGTCGGCGGCCTTGCGGACGCGGTCTTCGACCATGCCCTCGATGATCCTCACCGCATCGCGCTATGCCGCAAGGACGATTCGGGCCAGTGGCATGACGTGACGGCCGCCGCGTTCAGGGACGAGGTGTTCGCGCTCGCCAAAGGGCTGATCGCGGACGGCGTCCGGTTCGGCGACCGGGTCGCCATCATGGCGCGCACCCGATACGAGTGGACGCTCTTCGATTTCGCGCTGTGGAGCATCGGCGCGCAGTCGGTGCCGATCTACCCCACGTCCTCCGCCGAGCAGGTCTTCTGGATGCTGCACGACTCGGAGGCGACGGCGTGCGTCGTGGAGCACGAGGACCACTCGATGACGATCGGCTCGGTCGTCGACCGGCTCCCCCACCTCAAGCGGCTGTGGCAGCTGGACACGGGAGCGCTCTCAGGCCTTCTCAGAGCGGGTGAGTCCATCGACGACGAGGTCGTCGAGCGGCACCGCAGGGCGGTAACACCCGAGTCGGTGGCGACCGTCATCTACACGTCGGGCACCACGGGCCGCCCCAAGGGCTGTGTCATCACCCACGCCAACTTCATGTTCGAGACGGACATGCTGATCTCGCGCTGGGAGCCCGTCTTCCACTCCCGGCCCGGCGACGAGGCGTCCACCCTGCTGTTCCTGCCGCTGGCCCATGTCTTCGGGCGGATGGTGGAGGTCGCGGCGATCCGGGGGCGGGTGAAATTGGGCCACCAGCCGGCCCTCGCCGCCTCCGCCCTGCTGCCCGACCTCCAGTCGTTCCGGCCGACGTTCATCCTCGCCGTGCCCTACATCTTCGAGAAGGTGTTCAACGCGGCCCGCCGCAGAGCCGAGGCCGACGGCAAGACGGGTCCATTCGACAAATCCGTCGACATCGCGGTCAAGTACGCGGAGGCCGTGGAGCAGAAGGCCTTCGGTGTCGGTCCCGGCCCGTCGGCCGCGCTCCGGATGCAGCACCAGTTCTTCGAGAAGACGGTGTACGGCAAGGTCCGCGAGGCGATGGGCGGCCGGGTGCGTCACGCCATGTCGGGAGGCTCCAGCATGGGCCGCCGGCTCGGCCTGTTCTTCGAGGGCGCCGGCGTCACGGTGTACGAGGGGTACGGCCTGACCGAGTCGACTGCCGCCGCGACCGCCAACCCCCCGGAACGTACCCGCTACGGCACGGTCGGCCAGCCCGTCCCGGGCACCACGGTGCACATCGCCGACGACGGTGAGGTGTGGATCCACGGCGGCCAGGTCTTCTCCGGCTACCTCAACGAGCCGAAGGCCACCGAGGCGGTGCTGAGGGACGGCTGGCTCTCGACGGGTGACATCGGGGCGCTCGACGAGGACGGCTACCTCACCATCACCGGGCGCAAGAAGGAGATCCTGGTGACCTCGGGCGGCAAGAGCGTCTCGCCGGTCGCCCTGGAGGAACGGGTCCGGGCCCATCCCCTGGTCGCCCAGTGCATCGTGGTCGGCGACAACCGCCCCTACATCGCGGCGCTGGTCACCCTCGACCAGGAGGGTGTGGATCACTGGCTCGCCATGCGCGGCAAAGCCCCTCTCACCCCTTCGGAGTTGGTACGCGACCCCGACCTGGAAACCGAGGTGCGCCGAGCGGTGGTCGCCGCCAACACCCTGGTCTCCCAGGCGGAATCGATCCGCACCTTCCGCATACTGGCCCACCAGTTCACCGAGGAGCACGGACTCCTGACCCCGTCGCTGAAACTCAAGCGCCGGGCGATCGAGAAGGCGTACGAGAACGAGGTGGACGCGCTCTATCGGTGAGAGCGCTTTCAGCACTTTCGGCGCGTCAGGCGCTTTCGGCGCCCTCGGCGCGTCAGGCACTCCCGGGGCTCCCGGGGCTCCTAGCAACCTCGGCGGGAGGCGGAACGGATCAAGGTGATCGCACGAGCCATGGTCGTCGGGTCCCTTCGAGTTCGGCGGTTGACGGCCCCGGGGCCCGCGTCACGGCGGAAGTCGTCCCACGTGGTGTTGAACCAGGTCTCCAACTCGCTTATGGGCTTGTCCTCCACGACTTCCTGGAGCCACGCCGGGCGTTCCTGGGATGCGTCAGGGGCGCTGCTGCGCGATGGCCGGGCGGGCATTCTTGCCCCCTTAAGGGAGGATTGAGGGAAGTTTCCCTCAACCCCCGTACTGGGCAACGATTTTGGTGAAGGCGTACTGTGACTGGCCGACCCCGCTGCACGACTCGCCCGCGTCTCCACCGGAGGAACACTGCCGGTCGCGGTTGACCGCCCAGAAGGTGAAGCGCGCCAGGTGATGCTGTCGGGCGTAGCCGAGGATGGTCTGGAAGTCGCCCGTGGTGACGGTCTCGTCGGACTCGTCGGTCTTTCCGTTCATGGAGGAGACGCCGATGTGCCGGTAGGCGGCGTCGTCGCTGTAGCCATAGGCGCTCTTCACCGCCGCCTTCAACCCTTCGAGAGCGCTCACAGTCACCGAGCCCATGGAGCCGCTGTGGCTGCCGAGGTCGAACGGCATGATCGTCCAGCCGTCGTTGGCGAGCCCGGCGGCAGCCCCCTTCTTTATGAGGTCCTTGCCGTTGGCATCGGGGCCGGCAGAGGTGGTGCCCATCGTCACGTAGGTCACGAGCCCGGGATTGTCGGCCTTGACGATCTTCAGCGCGCTCACCACCCGCTGCCGCACGGTGGCGTTGGAGAACTCGGTGTCCTCGATGTCGATGTCGAGCGCCTTCAGGTGGTAGGCGCTGATCACTTTCTGATACGCGCCGACGAGCGCGGAGACGCTGGAGCACTTCTCACCCAGCTTGTTCCCGCTCCACCCGCCGACCGACACGACCACGTCGCCGCCAGCACCGCGGATCGACTTGATCGCGCTCTCATCGGAGCCGCCGGTCAGGGGGCGCGAGCCGTCCCACTTCGGGTTGCACCCGCCGTCCGAGAGAACGAAGGCCAGGGTGAACCACTTGACGCCCGTTGCCGCCATCACGTCGGTGGGCTTCTGGGGATTGCCCCAGCCGAGGTACTCGTATGGAGCAGCGGCCATCGACCCGGAGGCGGCGGAGACAGAGGAGGCGGACGAGCCGGCCGTTTCGGGTGAGCGGGTGGCGTTGGCCGCGTTGGCCGCGTTGGCCTGAGGGATGGAAACAATGGCGGGCAGCAGCAGACAGCCGAGGCCGGTGAGGGAGGCGGCGAGACGGCGAGGGGATACGGCAGCGTGCACGGGGGTGTCCTTCCGTGGGGGGCGTGGGGGGAAGCGGGGTGTGGGTGAAGTGGAGGGCGGTGGGTGCGGGAAGGGAGGCCAGCTATGGGACGGCGGTGACTCGGTACGGCGGTGACCCGGTGGGATGGGGCGGTGATTCGGTGGGGCGGTGATTCGGTGGGGGTTAGGAAACTTTCCTAACCCCTCGGTGTCGCAGTGCCTGGCACGCTCGCTGTCAATGAGCCCGACGCACCCAACTCGCTGTGGCAGCAGGCAAGTTGAGAGCCCGAGGGGAGGGGAGTCCAGAGCGGATGAGCGCCTCGACACACGCCGAGCCGCCACATGGATAACCGACCCCCGCTATTCACATAGGTGACCGTCGTTCAGTCATCTGCCACCCGCCATAGAGTTGCGCCTTGTCGTGGCGCGGTCAATGGTCCGGACCGAAGGAATCGCAACCGGATCGGCCCGCCTCCCTACGCCTCGTCCGCGCACGTCCTCGGGAGGCCGGCCGAAGACCGTGCGGGACCTGTGCTGGACCCCGGTTGAACCGCAGGTCAGGTGTGATCCATAAGGCTCGATGGGAATGCGTCGTCCCCGTCGTTCGTTGACGATGGGAGTACCAACCGACGACGCAAAGGATCGACCGCTCGTGAGCAAGGTCCCCTCCATCACCCTCAACAACGGCGTCGAGATGCCGCAGCTCGGTTTCGGTGTCTGGCAGGTGCCGGACGACGAGGCCGCGAAGGCGGTCGCGACGGCGATCGATTCCGGGTACCGAAGCATCGACACCGCCGCGATCTACGAGAACGAACGCGGCACCGGCAAGGCCGTCGCCGCCTCGGGGATCGCCCGTGAAGACCTCTTCATCACGACGAAGCTGTGGAACTCCGAGCAGGGCTACGACTCGACCCTGCGGGCCTTCGACGCCTCGCTCGACAAGCTCGGCCTCGACTACGTCGACCTGTACCTGATCCACTGGCCCATGCCGGCCAAGGACGCGTACGTCGACACGTACAAGGCCTTCGAGAAGATCCAGGCGGACGGGCGCGCCAGGGCGATCGGCGTGTCCAACTTCCAGCCGGTGCACCTGGAGCGACTGCTGGGCGAGACCTCGGTGGTCCCGGCCGTCAACCAGATCGAGCTGCACCCGCAGCTCGCCCAGGCCGAGTCGCGCGCGCTGCACGCCAAGCACTCCATCGCGACCGAGGCGTGGTCGCCGCTCGGCCAGGGCCGAGGGCTGCTCGAAGTGCCGACCGTGGTCGCGATCGCCCACAAGTACGGCCGCACCCCCGCACAGGTGGTGCTTCGCTGGCACCTGCAGATCGGCAACGTCGTGATCCCGAAGTCGGTGACGCCGTCGCGGATCAAGGAGAACATCGACGTCTTCGGTTTCGAGCTCGACGCGGACGACCTGGCCGCGCTCGCCGCTCTGGACGAGGGCAAGCGCCTGGGACCGAACCCGGCCGAGTTCAACCTGGGCGCCTGATCAGACGCGTCTTGATCATGCTGGAGTCTTGATCACCGAATAACGAAGGGGTGCCGCCAACTCAGGTTGGCGTCACCCCTTTTGTCGGTTTCAGGGCCTGGTTGGTCAGCTACCAATCAAGAATGTTCATTTAAGTGCGCCGATCAGGCAAAGCGTTCGACATCAAGAGACAAATACTCTTGTCCTGCGCATGACCTTCCCGATGGGATCGCGAAGACCGCCCCGCGCGGCTTCACCCCACTCAGGGAGCATTCATGCGCATAGCCCGCCCCCGGACTCGTACCGCAGCAGCGTCAGTCGGGGCCACCGCCCTTGCCGCTGCCGCGTTGATAGCCACCCCGCTGTCCGGGTCCGCCACCGCCGCACCTGCCGCCCCGCAGGTAAAGCCCGTTCCGGCGATCGCCGGACACCAGCTCGCCCACTCGACCAGCGGCCCGCTCACCAGCGAGCAGTGCCAGGCCAAGTGGAAGATCGCCTGCTACGGACCGCTGCAGTACCGCCAGGCGTACAACCTGAACCCGCTCTACAAGGCGGGCATCACGGGCAAGGGCCGCACGATCGTGATCGTGGACTCGTTCGGTTCGCCGACGATCCAGCACGACCTGGATGTGTACAGCAAGCAGTACGGCATCCCCAGCAGCAAGGTCGACGTCGTCAAGTGGGGCAACGTTCCCAAGTGGGACCCGAAGAACAAGGACATGACCGGCTGGGCCGGTGAGTCCACGCTCGACGTCGAGATGGCTCATGCCGTCGCCCCCGGCGCAAAGATCGTCCTGGTGGAGACCGCGGTCGCCGAGACCGAGGGTGTCACCGGCCTGCCGGAGATGATGGACGCCGAGAAGCACCTCATCGACCACGGCGTCGGCGATGTCATCACGCAGAGCTTCGGCGCCACGGAGAACACGTTCCCCGGCTTCGACAAGGGCGACTTCTCCAGCATCCAGAAGCTGCGGTACGCGTTCAAGGACGCGGCCGCGCACGGGGTCACGGTCCTCGCCTCCTCCGGTGACGGCGGCGCCACCGACAACACGGCGGACGGCTCGGGCTACTACAAGGAGCGCGTCAACTCCTGGCCCTCCTCGGACCCGCTGGTCACGTCGATCGGCGGCACCCAGCTGCACCTCGACGACAAGGGCAACCGCCTCAGCCCTGAGAGCGTTTACAACGACAACGGTTCGGGCGGCGGCGGTCAGTCGCACGTCTTCCAGCGGCCCTCGTTCCAGAACGGTGTGCGGGGCGCCGTCGGCAACCGCCGCGGCACCCCCGACATCTCGATGGCGGCCGCGGTCAACGGCGGCGCCTGGGTGTACTCCAGCTACGACCCGACGGCTGTCGGCTGGGACGTCTCGGGCGGTACGAGTGAGGCGAGCCCGCTGTTCTCGGGCATCGTCGCCCTCGCCGACCAGGCGGCCGGACACCGTCTCGGCAACATCAACGACGCGCTGTACTCGCTCTACAAGCACGAGGGGTACAAGCCGGGCTCCGGCCTCGTGGACGTCAAGGACGGCACGAACAACAGCTACGCCGGTGTCACCGGCTACACCGCGGTGAAGGGCTACGACATGGCGACCGGTGTCGGCACCATCGACGCGGCCCACTTCGTGACCGCGCTGGCCCGCGAGAGCCGCCACCACTGACGCGCTCCGCGCCCCCGCGCAAAGGCATCAGGCGCCGCCGTCCGCTCTTCGCGGGCGGCGGCGCCGTCGTCATCCCGAGGACTCGGTGACGACGCACCTCAACCGCTCCCCCGCGCACCTCCCCCGCACACCTCGGCCGCTCACCTCTGGAAGGCCAACGATTTCGGTGCCCACGAATGGCTTGTGGAACGGCACTTGGACGCGCCGGGCCGGGTCACCCTCGTCAATTACATCAGCGGTCTGCTTCTGGAGGTCGCCGACGGTTCGGACGCGGACGGCGTGAACGTACGGCAGTGGGAGGACACCGATTCGCCCGGCCAGTGGTGGCAGTTGGAGCCTGTCGTGTGAGTGCCGGGCGCGGCGCCGAGCTGGGACGGCCGTAGTTCAGGCCTGCGGCAGGTCCCGCAGCGCTCGCGGGTACCGCAGCTCCGGAGGCTATTCCGCGCCGTGCTTGGGAGCGATCTCTTCCACTCGGTGGGCGAGTTGGAAGTCCAGCTCCGTGAGGGCGCCGCCGGCGTCGTGGGTGTTCACCGACAGGGCGACCGTGTTGTAGCCGAGGGTCAGGTCGCTGTGGTGGTTCAGCTCCTCCTGGATCTGGGCTACATGGACGACCATGGCGGTCGCGGCGAAGTGCCCGGGGAGGCGGTAGCTGCGGGAGATCCGGTCGTGGTCGTCCGAGAGCGACCAGCCCGGCAGCTCGCGCAGCCGGTCTTCGACGTCCTTCTGTGACAGCGGCTCAAGGGGCATGTCCGGGTACTCCTTACGGGGTGGTGACATGACGGGGTGGGGCCGTGACGGGAAGGCTCCACGTCCGTAGCGTCTCCCTTATGCGTGTACTTGTCACGGGAGGCGCGGGCTTCATCGGCTCGCACATTGTCACAGCGCTCGCCGCGCACGGCCATGAGCCGTTCGTCCTTGACCGGGCGATCCGGCCACAGGACGACGTTCGCGACCCCGAGATCGTCGCCGGGGCGTTGCGCGGGATGGACGCGGTGTGCCACCAGGCGGCGATGGTCGGGCTCGGCACCGGTTTCGGCGACGCTCCGGAGTACGTCGGCAACAACGACCTCGGCACCGCGGTGCTGCTGACCGCGATGGCCGAGGCCGGCGTCGGGGAACTGGTGCTCGCCGGGTCGATGGTGGTCTACGGCGAAGGGCGCTACGAGTGCGCCGAGCACGGGGTCGTACGCCCCGGGCCGCGGCCGGACGAGTGGTTGGAGGCCGGGCGTTTCGAGCCCCAATGCCCGTACTGCGAAGCAGAGTTGAGCCCCGGCCTGGTCGCGGAGGACGCGCCGGTCGATCCGCGCAATGTGTATGCCACGACGAAGCTGGCACAGGAGCACTTGGCCGCCGCCTGGGCGCGGGCGACCGGGGGGCGAGCCGTGTCGCTGCGGTACCACAACGTGTACGGCCCCGGCATGCCGCGGGACACGCCGTACGCGGGGGTGGCCTCGTTCTTCCGGTCGTCGCTGGCCCGCGGCGAGGCGCCCCGGGTTTTCGAGGACGGCCGGCAGCGTCGGGACTTCGTCCATGTACGCGATGTGGCCGGGGCGAACGTGGTGGCGCTGGAAGCGCTCTCAGGCCGAGCGCCGGGCGGGCTCACCGCGTACAACACGGGCAGCGGGACCCCGCACACCGTGGGCGAGATGGCGTGTGCGCTGGCCTCGGCCCATGGCGGCCCCGAGCCGGTGGTGACGGGTGAGTACCGGCTCGGCGACGTACGGCACATCACCGCGGACTCGGCGCGGCTGCGGACCGAGCTGGGCTGGAAGCCGGCTGTCGGCTTCGAGGAGGGGATGGCGGAGTTCGCCGCCGCGGAGGCGTAGGGACGACGGGCTACCTACGGCCGGGCAACCTGGGGCAGGGTTACCTGAAGCTGGGTTACCTGAAGCTGGGAGGCGCCCGGCGTTCTCGACCGCGCCGGGGCCGATGCGCCGGGGTCAGCTTCCGGCGCTCGCTGCGGGGAGGGTCAGCTCGAAGCGGCATCCCCCGGCGACGTTGCGTACTTCGGCGCGCCCCGAGTGGGCCTCCACTATGCCGCGCACGATCGCGAGGCCGAGGCCCGCGCCGCCGGGCGGGGTGCGTGCCGCGGTGCCGCGCCAGCCGGTGTCGAAGACCCTGGGCAGGTCGTCGTCGGGGATTCCGCCGCAGCCGTCGGTGACGGAGAGCGTGACCGCGCCGTCCCGGTCCCGGGCGCCGACGGCGACGGTGCCGTCGGCCGGGGTGTGCCGGATGGCGTTGACCAGCAGGTTGGCCAGGACACGGGTCATCTCCTTGCCGTCCACCTCGACCGGTACCGCGTCGACGCGCTCTCCGACCAGACGTACGCCGTGTTCGCGGGCGAGCGGGTCCGCACCCGCCAGGGCGTCGCCGATCAGATCGTGGACGGACATGCGGGCGGGGTTCAGTGCGAGCGCTCCCGCGTGGATCCGGGAGAGTTCGAAGAGATCGCCCACCATGGAGTTGAGGCGTTCGACCTCGGTTCTGATCTGACGGAAGTAGCGGTCCGGGTCCTTGGCCATGCCGTCTTCGAGGGCCTCGGCCATCGCACGGAGCCCGGCGAGCGGGGTGCGCAGGTCGTGGGAGATCCAGGCGACGAGTTCCCGGCGTGAGGTTTCCAGCGCCCGCTCCCGTTCGCGGGACTCGGTCAGCTTGGCGCTGGTCGCTGCCAACTCCCGGCTGAGCGCGGCCAGTTCGGCGGTCGTGGGGCCTACAGGGGCGTCGAAGCTGCCGCCGTCGCCGAAGGACCGGGTGGCGAGCGCGAGGCGGCGGCTGCTCGCGACGACCCGGCGACCGAGCAGGAGCGCGGTGGCCAGCGACGCCACGGCGGCCATGGCGACGACCACGGTCACCACCGTCAGGTCGTGAGAGTTGAGGAGCATGGCCCAGGCGACGGCGAGTGTGCCGGCCAGCATGGCGACGACCGCGACGGCGGCGACCACGGTCACCGATGCGGTGAGGGAGCGGTGTCGTAGCAAGCGGAGCGCCAGGGCCCCGCAGAGCCCTGCGGCTGCCGCGCCCAGGAAGGCGTACAGGGCGATGAGCAGGACGTCATTCACGGTCGACGCCCTCCTTGATCGCGCTCTCAGGCGTGCTGGCCCCAGCGCCAATTCCCGTATCGGCCCTGACACCGATCCCCAAATCGGCCCCCATTCCGATCCCTGAATCGGCCCCCGCGCCGACCTCGCTGCCGGTTCCCGTACCGATCCCCATGCCGGCCTCTGCGCCGACCCCGGTGCCGGTCCCCGCGCCGGACGCTGTGACAGCCCCCCTGCCGACCCCGCTGCCGGCCGCCTCGTCAGCCGGCGTGCCATCATCCGCGCCGCCACCCGCGAGAGTCGTCTCCGGTTCGGCTTCGAAGCGGTAGCCGACGCCCCACACCGTACGGATGAGAGCGGGCTTGGCGGGGTCGGTCTCGATTTTCCCGCGCAGGCGTCGCACATGGACGGTCACCGTGGAGAGGTCGCCGAACTCCCAGCCCCACACCTCACGCATCAGCCGCTCGCGCGAGATCGCTTCGCCGGGACGGGCGAGGAGGTAGGCGAGGAGGTCGAACTCCCGCAGCGTCAGGGCTAGTTCGCTTCCGTCTTTCGTTGCCGTGCGGGCGGCCGGGTCGAGCGCGATGCCGGAGCGGGACACGCGCGGACCCGGCCGGGAGGCGGCGGTGCGGGCCCTGCGCAGGACGGATTCGACACGCAGCACCAGTTCGCGCGGGCTGAAGGGCTTCGTCACGTAGTCGTCGGCACCTATTTCCAGGCCGAGGATGCGGTCGTCCTCGTCGCCGCGCGCCGTCAGCATGATCACGGGTACGGGGGCGTCGGCGCGCAGCCTGCGGCACACCTCCAGTCCGTCCATGCCGGGCAGCATCAGGTCGAGCACGACCAGGTCGGGGCGGCGGCGGGCGGCCGCGCGCAGGGCGGCGGGGCCGTCGACGGCGAGGTCCACGACGTGGCCCGCGCGCTCCAGGTAGCCGGTGACGACTTCCGCGACGGTCGGGTCGTCGTCGACGACCAGGATGCGGCTCTCGGTGCTGTGCATGGCATCCAGAGTCGCACCGCCGGGAGGGGTCCGTCTGCGCCAGGTGGGCCCCGGGTGGGGGATGTCCGCGTTTCGTAAGAACCCGATATCCGTTTTGCCCGGTTTGGCTTCGTACGGTGAGGGCGTGACTGAAACCTCTTCCGCATCCCCCTCCGCACCGTGTGCGGTGACCGTGGACGTCGTGCTGCCCTGCCTCGACGAAGCCGAGGCACTGCCTTGGGTACTGGCCCGGATCCCGGACGGCTGGCGGGCCGTCGTCGTCGACAACGGCTCGTCGGACGGTTCACCCGATGTTGCACGCGCTCTCGGCGCGACGGTGGTGCACGAGCCCCGCCGGGGCTTCGGCGCCGCCTGCCACGCCGGGCTGCTCGCCGCAGAGGCGGAGTTCGTCTGCTTCTGCGACTGTGACGCATCCCTGGATCCGGCCGACCTCGTCCGCTATGTGCGGGAGGTGGCGGACGGCACGGCCGACCTCGTGCTCGGCCGGCGCAGGCCGCAGAAGCTCGGGGCGTGGCCGCTGCACGCGCGTGCCGGGAATCTGGCGCTCGCCCGGATGCTGCGGCGCCGCACCGGGCTGCGTCTGCACGACCTCGGTCCGTTGCGGGCCGCGCGCCGCGAGGCGCTGCTCGAACTCGCTCTCACCGACCGTCGCAGCGGCTACCCCCTGCAGATGGTGGTGCGTGCTGCGGACGCCGGGTGGCGGGTGGCCGAGCACGATGTGGCCTACCGGCCGCGCGCCGGGAAGTCGAAGGTCACCGGGACGTGGCGGGGCACCTGGCAGGCGGTGCACGACATGCGTCAGGTGCTGGCCGAGCGCCCGGCGCCGGCGCCCGCGCGTACCGCGGCGGTCGCCCGATGACGGGCCGAGAGCGCTCTCAAACGTCGGGCACGACGCTGCTCGTCCTCGCGAAGGCGCCCGTCGCGGGCCGGGTCAAGACGCGGCTCACCCCGCCGTACACACCGCAGGAGGCGGCCCGGATCGCCGAGGCGTCGCTCGCCGACACCCTCGACGCGGTGCTCGCCACTCCCGTACGGCGAAGGGTCCTGGTACTCGACGGCGAGCCGGGGCCGTGGCTTCCGCCGGGCATCGAGGTGATCCCGCAGCGCGGCGGCGGGCTCGACGAGCGGATCGCGGCGGCGTTCGCCGCGTCCACCGGACCCGCGCTGCTGATCGGCATGGACACCCCGCAGGTCAGTCCGGCTCTGCTGGCGCCGGCGCTGGCCGGTCCGGGCCCCGGCGAGGCGTGGTTCGGGGCGGCCGAGGACGGCGGGTTCTGGGCACTGGGCCTGACCGACCCCGACCCGTCCCTGCTGCTGGGGGTACCGATGTCGGTGTCCGAGACCGGGCGCGTCCAGCGGCAACGGCTGCTTGACGCCGGGCTCGTCGTACATGAGCTGGCGCGACTGCGCGATGTGGACACCGCGCGGGACGCACGGCTCGTCGCCGCCGAAGCGCCGCACGGCCGCTTCGCCCGCTCCCTGTTGGTGGGAGCCGGAGTGCCGGGGGCCGCCCCGACGGTCGGGACGCAGGCGACGGGGCCGGTCGCCGTCGGCAGTCCGACGTCCGAGCCCGTGACCGTTGGGAGCGCGGCCACCGAGACGGTGGCGCCCGAGAGAGCGACCACCGACCCCGTGACCGCCCGCAGCTCAACCACCGAGCCTGAGACCGTCCGTAGCGCGACCGCCCAGGCGATCGCAGCCGAGAGCGCGACCACCGACTCCGTGACCGCCCGCAGCTCAACCACCGACCCCGCAACCGTCCGAAACGCGGCGGCCGAGGCGGTGACAGTGGGGACCTCGACGGCCAAGGGGGCGGCGGAGTCCTTGACCGGGCCTTCCGCGGAAGGGTCCGCGGCGGATAGGCGCTCAGTGGCCGAAGTCTCTTCCGCGGCAGGTGGGCACTCAGTAGCCGGGGGCCCCTCCGTGGAAGGGCCCCCGGCAGGTGGGTACTCGGTGGCCGGGGTGCGCGCATGGTGAGAGCGCTCTCGGCCACGGTCCCGGCGGCCTGGCATGCCGACCCCTATACGGATGCGGTCCGCTCGGGGCGTGGCCCGCTGTTCCTGCGCAGGCCCGACGGCTGGCTGCTCCCCCTGGAAGTCGAACGCTGGTGCGCGGAGCCGGACGTGGCGGACCGTACGGTGCTGCGCCGCTGCCGGGGTACGGTCCTCGACATCGGGTGCGGGCCGGGGCGGCTGGTGGCGGCGCTCGCTGCCGACGGGGTCGCCGCGCTCGGCGTCGACGTGAGCGCCGAAGCGGTCCGTCACACCCGGGACTGGGGCGGCAGCGCGCTGTGCCGTTCGGTCTTCGACCACCTGCCCGGCGAGGGACGCTGGGACACCGCGCTGCTCGTCGACGGGAATGTGGGGATCGGTGGCGACCCGTCCGCGCTGCTCGCCCGCGTCGCCCAACTCGTCGTGCCCGGCGGGCTGTTGCTCGCCGAGGCTGCCCCGTACGAGATCGACGAGCGGATGCGGGTCCGCGTCACCGACGCGCGCGGTGCTGCGGGTGGCGACTTCCCCTGGGCGCGGCTCGGTACGAACGCGTTGCTTTCCTGCGCCCTCCCGCTCGGGTGGCGCCCGGCCGGACGCTGGACCGCGGCCGGCCGGGCCTTCGTGGCGCTGCGTCTGGACTGATCCGGGCGCCTGTCCCGCCTCCGGCCAACAAAGGGCGGCCAGGGACGGCCAAGGGCGGCGGAGTACGGCAAAGGGCGGGGCCGGGGATCAACCCCGCCCCGCCTTTGGGCGTTCAGGTCAGCTCACGTTGACCGCGGTGTCGTCGATGACGAACGACGTGGCCAGGCTGCTGTCCTCCGTACCGTTGAACTTGAGGGTCACCGTCTGCCCCGCGAACGAGGAGAGGTCGAAGGACTTCTGCGCGAAGCCGGTGTTCTTGTTGAGGTTGGAGTAGCTCGCCAGGGTCGTCGAGCCGGCGGTCACCGTCAGCTTGTCGTAGGCGACGGTGGTGGTGGTCTCCTTGGTGTCGATGTGCAGGTAGTAGCTGAGGGTGGCGTGGCAGCCGGCCGGGATGGTCACCGTCTGGGAGAGCGAGTCGGTGTGGGTGGTGCCGTACCCGTTGAGCCAGGCCTTCCAGGAGCCGGAGTGGGCGGGCTCACCGCTGGAGTTGTCGACGACGCCGGCGGTCGCGGACCAGGGCGACGCGCTGCCGGTCTCGAAGCCCGGGTTGCCGAGCAGCTGGGCCGCGGTGCAGCCGCCACCGCCGGAGGTGGTGACGGTCCAGGTGAAGGACGTCGAGCCGCTGGCGTTGGTGGAGTCCTTGGCGGTGACCGTCACGTTGTAGCTGCCTGCGGTGGTCGGGGTGCCGGAGATGAGGCCGGTCGAGGCGTTGATGGACAGGCCCGCCGGGAGGCCGGTGGCGCTGTAGGTGAGGGTCTGGCCGCTGCCGGAGTCGGTGGCGTGGATCTGGAGTGAGGCGGCGGTGTTGACCTGCGTCGACTGGTTGCCCGGGTTGGTCACCGTCACGGTGTTGCCGGTGCTGGTGCCGCCGGTGAAGGCCGCGGTGCCGTTCGGGGTGCCGAGGCCGGTCGGCCCGTCGTAGCCGGCGGCCGCCGTGCACAGGTAGGCGGGGCTGCAGCTGCCGTTGGCACCGGAGGTCACGTCATTGAGGGAGGACGTGTGGGCGTACGGGTAGGACGCCGGGACGGTGTTCGCGGCCGGGGTTCCGGCGAGTGCGTACACACTGGCGATGATGGGCGAGGAGGCGCTGGTGCCGCCGTACACGTTCCAGCCGCTGGCCTGGTAGCTGTCGTAGACGGCGAGGCCGGTGTTGGGGTCGGCGACCGCGGAGACGTCGGCGACGGTGCGCTTGGCGCAGCCGGTGTCGTGCTGCCAGGACGGCTTCGGGTCGTACGCCGAGCAGCCCGAGCCCGCGCCTTCGCCGCCGGAGCTGGTGCCCCAGACCGACTCGGACCAGCCGCGGGTGTTGCTGGCGCGGCTCAGCGAGGTGCCGCCGACGGACGTCACGTACTGGGAGGCGGCCGGGTACTCGACGCCGTAGCCGCTGTCACCGGAGGAGACGGTGATGGCGACGCCGGGGTGGTTGAAGTAGGAGGAGTCCGAGCTGGGGTCGGTGGAGTCCTCGCTGCCGCCGTAGCTGTTGGAGACGTACTTGGCGCCCATGGTGACCGCGCGGTTCACGGCGGTGCCGAGGTCGTCCATGCTGGCGGAGTTGGCCTCGACGAGCAGGATGTGGCACTGCGGGCACACCGCGCTGACCATGTCGACGTCGAGCGAGATCTCACCGGCCCAACCCGAGTCCGCCGTCGGGTAGTTGGTGCCGCCGTTCTGGTCGGCCTTCTTGAAACACCCGTTCGCGGTGGTGCAGGCCGGCAGGCCGTACTGGGAACGGTAGGTGGCCAGGTCCGACTCCGCGCTCGGGTCGTCCTGCGCGTCGACGATCGCCACCGTCGTACCGGCGCCCGCGTTCGCCGGCAGCGCGTAGGCGCTCTGCAGATCGGATGGGCCGTAGCCGGAGGGCAGGGCGTTCGGGGATATGCCGAGGTGGTGCTGGACGTCGGTACGGGCCAGCGCGAGGCAGGACATCATGCCGGCCTTGGCGGGCTGGGCGCACAGCCGCTGGGTGTTGGCGGCCTGGGTGGCGGAGCTCGGGGCGCCCGAACTGTGGGTGCCCGAACCGTGTGAGGCGGACCCCTGTGTGCTGGAGCTCTGTGTGCTGGAGCTCTGTGTGCCCGCGGCCTGGGTGGCGGCGGCGACGGACGGGGCGACGGCGATGAGTCCGCCGGTGACCAGGGCCGCCGCTCCGAGCGCGGCAGTGGCGACGCGTCCGGTGAGTGCGGGGAGGCCGAAGGGTCTCTTCGATGACAAGGAACTGCCCTCCATGGGGGGTTGATTCGCCGGATCGAGGCAAACGGAGGTACTGGCCTGCCGTGGTGCGGCGGGGCGGATCCGGCGCGTTCGGCATGACGTGTGCCGGACGTTCGGCGGTGCGGATGCGTGCACGTGACGAGCGCGAGCCGAGTGCCGCGTGTCGAGCGCCGCGCAGCGAACGGCGCGGTGGGGATACGCGGTTGAGCAGCGCGGGGCGATAGGGGCGTGCTGATCGGAAATGGCTGATCAGAACGTGTACGCACATGATCAGCGGAAGCGGCGGTGCCTGATCAGTGCATGACAGTGGCGCTTCGTGAAAACTGCCACCCGCTCACGTGGTGGCAGGGACGAAGGTAGCGACGGCGGCCGGGGGCGACAACAGGCTGAGGCAAGCCCCAGGCAAAGCCTTTCCCTCGAATCCCTCGAAAGGGGATGGATCACCGATCACCCCGCCCGGTGGATTCCCAAAGGATCACAAGGCTGCTCAGAGCCGGGGGCGGGTGTATACGGTGGCGGGCATCGAGCCGAGGAGGACGTACATGGAGCTGGACGGGGACGCGCATGGAGCCGGATGAGGAGTCGGTCGGCTCCCTCGTCGAGCTGGGCCTTTCGCGGTACGAGGCACGGGTCTATCTCGCGCTCGTCAGGCGCGATTCCTACACCGCGGCGCAGGTGGCGCGGGAGGCGGAGGTGCCGCGCCAGCGCATCTACGACGTACTCGACAAGCTGGTCCGCGCCCAGCTGGCCATGGCCCACCGGGGGCGTGTCACGACCTTCACCGCGGTCGCGCCCGAGCTCGCCCTGACCCGCCTGATGAACCGGCAACGAGAGTCACTGGAACGGCTGGAGAAGGTGTCGACGAGCCTGACGTCACTCCTGTTGCCCCTGTGGACGGACGGGCGGGCCCACACCGATCCGCTCGACTACATCGAAGTGCTGCGTGACCCGCGGCAGATCGCGGAGCGTTTCGCGGACATCCAGGAGCAGGCCGACTCCGAACTGCTGAGCTTCTGCATGCCGCCGTTCGTCGCGCCGGCCGCCAACACCTCGGGAATCAAGGCGACTCGGCGTCTTCGGCGCGCCAAGGGCACGGTGCGTGCGGTGTACACGCACGACGCGCTCGAGGACGAGGAGGTCCTGGAGAACGTGCGGCGTTTCGCCGAGGCGGGCGAGGAGGCGCGTTTCGCGCAGCGGCTGCCGCTCAAACTGGTCATCGCCGACGCGTCGTTGGTGCTGTGCGACATGCCGGACCCCGTCGCGGGGACCGGTTCGACGACCGCCCTCTACATCGAGCACCCGGCACTCGCGGCCTGTCTGCGCCTGGCCTTCCAGAGCGTGTGGGAGGCGGCGGAACCGATGCGGACGGAAGCGGCGGAGCCGGTCGCAGGTTCGCAGCCGATCACGGCTGCGAAGCGGAATCCGGGCTGAGCCGAGGATGTCCCGCTCCGGAGCCCGCCTGCGCACACCGCGTGAGGAGCTGCCCGGTCTCAGCCCTCCGGAGCGCTCGGTTCGTGGCCGCCGTGCCCGCGCCGGATCCGGCGTGCCGCGGCGAGCAGCAGGGCGAGTACGGCCACCACCGCGAGGGAGATCAGCAGGCCCCGCGCGTAGTTCAGCGGCAACACCGACGGGTTGTTCGTGGGCAGGGGGCGCAGCAGCAGCGGGAGCGCGATCAGGATGAGGCACCCGCCGGTCATCAGGGTGCCGCGCAGCAGGCCGCGGTTGGCGAGGCCACCGGTCAGCAGCCCCACACCGACGACCAGGGGCCCGATGATGCCGTCGTGCAGGACGACGGCTCCGGCGAGCCAGATGAGTACGGACCAGTGGGTGGTCTGATCCCACACCAGTAGTCCGCCGACGGCCATCAGGGCGAGTCCGGCCGCACCGAGAACGGTGCGCATCACATCCCGCATCACATCACCTCCAGACGGGTGACCCACTTGGTCTGCAGGACGCCGGGGCGGTTGGGGGCGATGATGCGCGCGGGGTAGCCGTGGTCCGCGGTGAGGGTCTGGCCGTTGAGTTTCAGGGCGAGCAGGGTCAGCGGATCGTGGGCGTAGTCGCGGCCCATTTCCATCACCCGGTAGGCGCCGTACTGCTCCAGGGAGATCACCCGTACCCGGGCGTCCGGTGGGGCACCGGCCCGGCGCAGCAGGTCGGTCATGCGTACACCTGTCCAGTGGGCGGATTTGCTCCAGCCTTCGACGCAGGCGATGGGCAGCACGGACTCGTGCTGGGTGAGCGCGGACAGTTCGTCGAAGGTGAGGGTGTAGGGCCGGGGGCCGGAGACGGTCAGCCGGTAGGCGGCGATGTCGACACGGGTGGTTCCGGCCGCCCGGGCGGTCCGGTTGACGGGCAGCCCCTCGGCCCCGTAATCGGGATGGCGCGGTGCGAGGACGTCGAAGAACTTCAGCGGTGTGAACGCCTGGCCCACGGTGGTCAGGGTGACCGCGCCCACGGCGGCGGCCACGCCGGTCAGCAGGGAGCGCCGGTCGGGTCCGTCGGCGGCCGGAAGCGTCAGCGTTCCCGGTGATCGGCTGCTCCAATGCGCTTTGATTTCCGGGTACTTGACGGCGATGTGCAGCATGAGTGCCCCGGCGAGCAGCCAGGCGACGGCGAAGTGCACCGGAACGAACGAAAACGGCCACGGATACCACTGCACCGTGTTGAGAAGGCCGGTGAACAGTTCGAAGACCGCACCCGCGACGAGGACTGCGACCGAGAGCCGCTCCAGAGCGTGACGTACGGAACGCAGCGGCGGCCATCCGAACAGCTTCGGATAGACCGTCCACAACTTGGCGAACAGCAGCGGAATGGCGGCGATGCCGGAAGCCACATGCAGTCCCTGGCTGAGCCGGTACCCCCAGACCGGCCTGTTGGGCAGGACGTCGAGCAGCCAGCCGGGCTGGTGCTGGAGGTAGTGGCTGATCAGTCCGGTGCCGAAGCAGACGGCGATCGCGACACCCAGGCAGCGGCCGATCGCGGTCGCCGTACGCGCGTCGTGCAGCCTGCCCCGGAAGACGGGCGGCCGCACTGCGGGAAGTCGTGGCTTCATTGCTCCATCCCACCCCGGCCGACCCCCGTTCCGGGTGGTCCGACACCTTACGGTTCGCGAGCGCCACCGCTCGGGCTCTCCTTGGGCGCCCTCGGTGGATCGCCCCGGGGCCGCTCCCGTGAACCCGGGGCCGCCCCTGTGAACAACCCGTGGCCGCCCCTGTGAAAGGGAATGCGATGGCGCGATCAATACCGTGACAGGTGCGGCGGAACATGGTTAGGATCTTCGGGCAGCATCGCGTGTCGGTCACCGGCCGGGTGAGACATGGAGGTGTCTGTGATATGCCCGATGGAGGCATTCCACTGTGTCAGTACAGTTGAATCACACCATTGTCGGATCCCGGGACAACCGGGCGTCCGCCGAATTCCTGGCGAATATGCTCGGCCTGGAGGCCGGCAAGGAGTGGGGACCGTTCGTCCCCGTCGTGACCGGTAACGGAGTCACTCTCGACTTCGCGACCGTCCCCGAAGGCGTCGAGATCGCATCCCAGCATTACGCGTTTCTCGTCTCCGACGACGTGTTCGACGCGGCATTCCAGCGCATCACGGAATTGAAGCTTCCGTTCTTCGCGGATCCGCATCGCAAGCACCCGAACGAAATCAATCACAATGATGGCGGCCGCGGGGTTTATTTCCCCGATCCGTCGGGACACTGGCTGGAACTGCTGACCGTCCCGTACGGCGGCTGGCAGTAACACGCACGGTTGGCGCCCGTCGGCGCGCGTCTGGCGCCGGTCGGCGAGGGCCTGGCGCGGGTCGCTTCCGCACATCCGGGTGAACCTTACGGTTCGCGGACGGCGGGGGTGGCCTGCGCCGCTTCGGGGCCCGGAGCTGCGAGGCTCGCGGGGTGACCCATCGACGTACCGTATGCACCGCCGTCCTGCTCGCCGCGCTCACCACCGTGCTCGCCTTCACCATCCGCAAGGACGGCTTCCGGCTCGACCCGTCCGGCCTTTCGTGGTGGTACGCGGCGGCCTGGGCACTGTTCGCCGTCGCCGCCTGGTCGGTGCGCAAGGTGCCGGCGCGCCACCGTGCGGCTCTGATCGTCGCGGGCGGGATCGCCGTCGCCTCGACCGGCCTGCTCGCTCCCCCGCGCACCAGCACCGACGCCTACCGGTACGCCTGGGACGGCCGGGTGCAGGCCGCCGGGATCTCCCCGTACGACTACACGCCGGCCGACCCGCAGCTGGCCCGGCTGCGTGATCCCTGGCTCTTCCCGACGTCCGCCGCGCAGTGCGCCGGGCCCGAGCGCGCCCGGGTCGACGGCGGCTGCACCCGGCTCAACAGGCCGGCGGTGCACACGATCTACCCGCCGGTCGCGGAGGCGTACTACCTCGTGGTGGACGAGATCTCACCCGGCGGGGCCCGCCTCAAACCGCTGCAGATCGGCGGCGCGCTCTTCGCGGTCGCCACCACCCTCGTGCTCGTACGCGTCCTGCGCAGACGCGGCCCGGACGGCGCGCCGGGCCAGGTGTCGGGCGCCGCCTTCTGGGCGTGGTGTCCGGCCGTGCCCGTGGAAGCGGTCAACAACGCCCATGTCGACGTCCTGGCCGTGCTGTTGGCCGTCGCGGGACTGGCCGCGCTGACGGCCGGCCGCGACCGTACCGTCGGACGGCTGCGCGCCGCGGCGGGCGGGGTGCTCATCGGCGCGGGTGTCGCGGTCAAGATGCTGCCCGCGATGGTGCTGCCCGCGGTGCTGCGTCGGCGGCCGGTCACCGTACTGCTGTCGACCACCGCGCTGATCGCGCTCTCCTACCTCCCCTACGTCCTCGTGTCGCACTCCTCCGTCTTCGGCTACCTCGGCGGTTACACCGAGGAGGAGGGGTACGACGACCCGACCGGGCAGGGCCGCTTCGCGCTGCTCCGGATGGTGCTGCCCGACAGCTGGGGTCTGCCGGCCGCCCTCGTCGGACTGGTCGCGGTGACGGGGTACGTGCTGTGGCGCGGCTATGCCGAACGCCCGTGGTCGGGCGCCCTGTTGCTGTTCGGCTGGGCCTTCCTGCTCCTCACCCCCGGATACTCCTGGTACGCCCTGCTCGTGGTCGCCCTCGTGGCGCTGGACGGACGGTGGGAGTGGCTCACCATCGCCATGGCGGGAGCCTGCACCTATGTGGTGGCCAAGGCGCTGGGAGACTTTCCGATGGCGAGGGTCGCCTACTCGGTCGCCGCGTGCGCGGTCCTGGTGGGCTGGGCGATCCGGCGCCACCTCGCCGGACGCCAGGAGCGGCACGCGGGCACTCCTGAGCTCGTGTCACAGAGCAGTCTCACCGCCTGAGTCACTGTCTCAGTTACTGTCTGACCCATGACAACTGTCGTCCCGGAAACGAAAGTAGGGCGACTGCTGCGTGGGTGGCGTGAGCAACGCCGGCTCAGCCAGCTGGAGCTCGCGCTGCGTGCCGATTCCTCGGCCCGGCACATCAGCTTCATCGAGACCGGCAGGTCGCGCCCCAGCGAAGAGATGGTGTTGCGCCTCGCCGAGCACCTGGACGTACCGGTCCGCGAGCGCAACGCGCTGCTCCTGGCGGCCGGTTACGCCCCTCATTACGCGCAGACCCCGCTGGACGACCCGGGGATGACCTCCCTGCGCGCGGGAATGGAGCGCCTGCTCCAGGCGTACGAGCCCTATCCGGCGCTGATGGTGGACGCGACGTACACGGTGCTCGCCGCGAACCGGGGCATCGCGATGCTCCTCGACGGGGTGGCCGGGCATCTGCTGACCCCGCCGGTCAACGCGATGCGGCTGACCCTCCACCCCGAAGGCCTCGCGCCACGCATCCGCAACCTGCCGCAGTGGCGCGGCCACCTCCTGGAGCAGATGGAGCGTCAGATCGCACTGTTGCGCAGCGACGCCTTGCGCACGCTGTACGAGGAGGTCGTCGCGTATCCCGTACCGGCCCGGGGAGAGGAGCCGGGCGACGAGGATGCCCAGCAGGCGTTCCCCTTCGCGCTGCCGCTGCGCATCGAGCACGCGGGCACGGTCCTGTCGCTCATCTCGACCATCGCCACGTTCAACACGCCGATGGACGTCACCGTCTCCGAGCTGGCCATCGAGACGTTCCTGCCGGCCGATCCGGAGACGGCGAAGTACCTTCAGTCGCTCACGCCGTAGGGGGTACGCGGTCCAGGAACCCCGCGACGGACCGGATGCGGCCGTCCTCGGCGAGGGTGATCACATCGAACCCGGCGACCGGGGCCGAGCCGTCGGCCACCGACACCAGCTCCCATCCGAAGCGCGCGATGTGGTGGTTGCCGTCGACCGGGCCGAGCGCCCGGAACGCGAACCCCGGGAACTGTGCGTGCGCCCCGGCGATCACGGCGGCGACCGCGTCGTGCCCTTCGACGTCGGCGAGGGGATCGGTGTAGGACCCGTCCTCGCTCCACGCCGCGGCGACGGCCTTGGCTATATCCTCGGCCGAGCCGGCGTTCCACGCCTCGAAGTAGCGGGCGACGGCGGTCTCGTAACGGTTCTCCGACATGGAAATCAGCCTCCGTGAGGTACGTCCTGAAGTACGGCCTTGACTTCGGCCCTTGGTGCGGCCTGTGGTCCAACCCGTGGTGCGGCCCGCCTGTTCAGCGAGCCGGGACCCGACCGGAGTGCGCCGCCCGGGTCCCGATGGCCACCACTGTGCCGGGGCGGGGAGGGCGGGTCGATTACCGCGGAGGTAATGCGAGAGCGCTCTCAGGCCTGGTGGCGGCGACGTGGACGTCGGTGGCGGTGGCGGTGGCGACGTGGGCGTCGGTGACGGTGGCGGTGGCGACGTGGGCGTCGGGCGCGGGCGCGGCGCGGGAAAGGTGGGGCTGTGCACAGCGCGGCGCCGGGTGATCACGTGGACGGCGACGGCCAATTGGGCCGCCGCTCCGACGGCCACCGTCAGGGCTACCGCTCAGACGGCCGAGGTGACGGCCGAGGTGACGGCCTGGGTGACGGCTGGGGTGACGGCTGGGGTGAGGGCCAGGACGGGAAGGTCTGGTACGCCTCGTATGGGTCCAACATGCATCTCGACCGGCTCGCCCGCTACATCGAAGGTGGCCGGCCGCCTGGCGCGGCCAGGAGTTACCCGGGGTGCCGCGACCGTCGGCCTCCCGTCGCATCCGTGCCGGTGGAGCTGCCCGGAGCGCTCTATTTCGCCACCCGGTCCCCGGTGTGGCGCGGTGGCCGGGCGTTCTACGATCCGGGGGCGGCGGGCCGGGTGCTGGCTCGGGCGCATCTTGTCTCGGCGGGGCAGTTCGCCGACATCGCGGCGCAGGAGATGTACCGCGAGCCCGGAGAGGACCTGGACCTCGGCGAGGTACTGCGTGAGGGGAGGTCCGTTCTGGGCGCGGGCCGGTACGAGACTCTGCTCCATCCCGGGTCGCTCGACGGCCGGCCGCTGCTCACCTTCACCGCGCCCTGGCGCATGGATGACGTCGCCCCGACCGCGCCGTCGGCCGCCTATCTCCGTCACCTCGCACAGGGGCTGCTGGAATCGGGCGCTTGGGACGAGGCCACGGTGACCGCCTACTTGGCGGCATGCCCCGGCGCAGCGGGGCTATGGACCGAACGGGCCGTCGCCGAGCTGCTGCACGACCGCGTCGGTCCCACCAACAACGCGTCTTCGTAAGCCACTTGAGCCCCTTGTTCAGCACGGGCCCGCTCTCGTCCTGTCGCGCCGCCCTCCGTACGCTGAAGCCAAAGCGGCGGTCACGGAGCCGGCAACGGTTTTCAGGAGGACATCGATGACGGAGACTCTGCGGGTCGAGGCGACCTCCACGGCGGCCGGCCTCGTGCTGCGGCCCTGGCGCGCGGACGACGCGGAGGGAGTGCTCGAAGCCTACGGCGACTCCGGCATTGCCCGGTGGACGAACCCGCCGATCGCAACGCGCGAGGACGCGCTGCGGTGGATCGACCTGCAGCGGCAGGGGCAGGACAGCGGGGTTCGCCTCGCCTTCGCCGTGGTCGAAGACCAACCAGGCCTCGAAGGCGGCAAGTTGCTGGGCAACATCGTCGTCAAGTGGGAGAAGTATCCGGGCGGGGGTGGCGGCGGAGTGGACTCGGCCCGAGGAGTGGACTCAGTCGGCGAAGTCGGCTCCGCCGGCGAAGTCGGCTACTGGACGCTGCCTCACGCTCGCGGCCGAGGCGTGGCCCCACGCAGTCTGGAAGCGCTCTCAACGTGGGTATTCGACACGTTCGCCGCGCAGGGGCTGCGGCGTCTCGAACTGATCCACCAGGTGGACAACCTCGCCTCGTGCCGCGTCGCGGAGAAGTGCGGCTACCGCCTCGACAGGATCCTCCCCGCGACCCCGCCCTATCCGAGGGACGGTCACCTTCATGTGCGCGAGGCTGGGAACTGAAGCACTGAAGCGTTCCTCCACCCGCGCACGGGCGTTCCCCCGTACGGCCCCGGGTGAAGGCGGAGGGCGGGCGCTGGGTGCCAAGATCTTCGCGAGGGGTGGGGTCCGGTTCGGAATTCTTGGAGTCCCATGCCCGGCAGATCACGCTCTCGTACCCTCTGCTGCCTCGCGGTGCTGGCCGCCGTTCTCTCGCTCGCCTGTACTCTCCCCCGCTCCTTTTCGGTGCCCGGCCAGCCCTATCCGGGCCCCTACTGGGTGAACCCGGTGGGGCACGCCGCCAGCCAGGCCGCCGAGTGGCGCCGGGCCGGGCGGACCACGGACGCCGAGCTGGTGGAACGGATCTCGCTGCGGCCGCAGGCGGACTGGCCCCGGCCCGACGGGATCGAGCAGACGGTACGTGAACTCACCACCGCCGCCGACCTCGCCGGACGGGTCCCGGTTCTCGTCGCGTACAACATTCCGCACCGGGACTGCGGCGGCCTCTCGCAGGGCGGGGCGGACGACGCGGACGACTACCGACTGTGGATCGACGCGTTCGCACGCGGCATCGGCGAGCGCCGCGCCGTCGTGATCGTCGAGCCGGACGCGATCGCGCACCTGGTGAGCGGTTGCAAGGCGGCGCCGTCGGCCGAGCGGCTCTCGCTTCTCGCTTACGCCGTAGGGCAGTTGAAGCGTGGCTCCGCGACGAAGGCGTACCTGGACGCGGGCCACTCCGGGTGGATCACCGACCAGAAGCAACTGGAGAGCCCCCTGCGCGAGGCCGGAATCGACAAGGCCGACGGGTTCTCGCTCAATGTCTCAGCGTTCCAGACGAACACGTCCAGCGCGCAGTACGGTCACCGGCTCTCCGCCGCGCTCGGCGGCAAGCACTTCGTCGTCGACACCAGCCGCAACGGCAACGGCCCGTACACGGACACCGCCTCCGGCAACGACACCTGGTGCAACCCACCGGGCCGTGCGCTGGGGACCCCGCCCACGGAGGTCACCGGTGATCCGTTGATCGACTCCTACCTGTGGATCAAGCGCCCCGGCGAGTCGGACGGAGCCTGCCGCGGCGGCCCGTCGGCAGGACGCTGGTGGCCGGAGTACGCGCTTGAGCTGGCTCGGGCAGCGCGTTCCTGAGGGAGGCGGGGTGGGGGCCGACGGGTGGGGCGAGGTGGGTGAGAGCGCTCTCACTCACCTCTCCCGCGCCGGTCCCGACCCTGGGCGTGGTGGGGTGAGAGCGCTCTCACACGCCTCTCCCGCACCGGATCCGACCCGGGGTGTGGTGGGGTGGGGCGGGGCTAGACCCCCCCCACCCGCGCCCACCCCGCCCCCGGGGGCGGGCGGGCGCGCTGGTCGGGGTGTCACGCCGCCCACGGGGGCG